>JBECKS010000192.1:0-10256 GCA_040235395.1 Pseudomonadales bacterium
TCCTAAGTCAGTAGTTTAAGCTAATTCCTAACTTAAATACTGGACTCGTTTTAGGGGGTCACCTCAATACTTGTACTCCTTCGCCAAAGTTGTAGTAAAAACTACTTACGATAATTCATTGCTTCGTTCGCCATAACAAGCGAGCTCCAATGATAGTGCTCACCGATTAAATATACGAACTTAATTGAAAACAAAGGTGTTTTTTGAGTTATGATTTTTAGGTAGAGGGATAAAATGACTTTAGTATAGATGGGGGGGATAATTGGGGGGATAACATGAAAACTTTAAATAAACCCCTTAAATATCAAGGGGTTATATCTATAAGTGGCGGTGAGCCAGGGATTCGAACCCCGGGAACCTTTCGGTTCAACGGTTTTCAAGACCGCCGCTTTCGACCACTCAGCCAGCTCACCTTATTCTTGAATATTTGTTTTAAAAGTTAACGCCTTGATTTCTTTAAACTTACAGGGCCTGCCCCTGAAGAAGGCGTGAAGCATACCCGAATGAATTATTCAGTCAATAGCGACCCAGAGAACCTCTGAATAACTAACTGCGTTGTTTCTACTGCGTTAAAAACATTCTCAAAATACTCATTTACTCCGTGTAAACTCCGTTTTTTCGAATATTTTTGTGACCTACATGGATGTAGGAAATGCCAAAGGCTCGTTTGGAACGAGCCTGGCCCTTGTATAAACTACCTCGCTGACGTTATTCAGAGGTTCCCTACTTTAAGCATGGTATATCTTAGGCATGGTATTTGGCTGGCGCTCGCAGATTCATGATGGGTCTTTCAACACCAAAATAAGCCACCGCTGATACAGCAATGGTCAGCAACAATGAGATGAATACTCCCACCCAGATCATCAACAGACTATGCATACCAAACTCGGAACCTAAATCGCCCACGTATTTAGGCAGGTTCTGAAACACCATCACTACCAGTGCCAAATGAAACAGGTACATGGAGTAGGAAAGCCTGGCGATAAACTTCCACACCGGCCATGAAAGGAAGGCAGCTGTTAAGCGGCTCCATGGCACGGGATATAAACTCAACAGCAGGATCACGGATACCAGCATACCAAAGACATTTCTGTTGAGGCTGGAGTAGGCAATCAGCTCAAAGGTATTGAGTTTCACATTTGGGTTGTAATGGGGAATGATCATGATGAGCAGCACTCCAATCACGGAACCCACAAACAGCAGGTTACATAGCTGCGCACGTTGCTGAATAAAAGCATAAATCGCTTCCCTATGATTCACATGCAGGTAGCCAATCAGGCAGCCACTGGCCAGACAACCAAAGCGTGTATAAAGGTTGCTATAAAGCACATCGAAATAAAGGTAGCTGAAGCCATCCACACTCTGGAACATGAACTGGCTAGGATGATGATTATTCAATTCTGGATAAATGAAATGCAAGGAAAGACGAATCAGGATTGCCAACACATTCAGGAAAACAAGCGCCTGCACCGCCGACCTGAATAAGGGGAAAAGATAAAGTACGGCTAAGGGAAATAGCAGGTAAAACTGTTCCTCTACTGCCAAGGACCATGACCACCCCATAAACATTTCATCGGCAGGTAGGAAGTTGTTTATATAAAGGACGTTAGCCCAGATGCTGTGCTGATTGGCCAGAAAGGGATAGAACACCAGCAAAGCTACCCAGTAAATCGGTGCTAAACGCACCATTCTTCGCCAGTAGAAATTACCTAATCGAATACTGCCGGTACTTTTGTATTCCTTGAAAAGCATGCTCGAAATCAGGAAGCCGCTGATGACAAAAAACACATCAACACCTTTATCACCATGAAATACCCATCCAAAGAACAAGGGTATTTCTCGCAGCATCTGATCAAACTGTTCTTTGCCTATTAAAGGCTTTGCGGAATGAAAACAGTGGTAAATCACTACCAGAATAATGGAAAAAGCGCGCAAGCCATCCACCACGGCGTAATTCTGTGTACTACTGGAAACTGTTTCCTGCTGTAGCTTTTCAGATGCGTTTTCGATGCTTTGAGACATGCCGTTAGTATTTGATGTGAAGGAAAGTTGAACGCTGGCTAATATAGCATGTCTAAAAGTAATGTCGCAGCGAAGCAAGCTTCGCTATTTCTTGAACAAGCCTGTTAATATCCTTATATTGGCTACTATAAACAACACTCTTACGGAGCTTCCCATGGATAATGACCAACTCTTTGAAACCACAGCAAGCACGTCGTCACAAGACGCTGCCAAGGTATTGAAAAATACTTACATGCTACTTTCGATGACACTGGTGTTCAGTGCTTTCACTGCTTTTGTGTCTATGATGATTAATCCACCAGCATTCACTTATCTAGCCTGTGTACTTGGTTCTTTCGTGCTGACTTTCTTTGTGGAAAAGAACAAGAATTCCATGGCTGGCCTATACCTGACCTTTGCCATTACGGGTTTGCTAGGTTTTGCTTTGGGGCCAATCCTCAACGTTTATTTAAAACTCGCTAACGGCCCCACCATGATCATGACGGCGCTAGGCGGAACAGCACTGATTGTTTCTTCGCTTTCAGCGTATACCCTGATTACTAAAAAAGATTTCAGCTTTCTAGGCGGTTTTCTTTTCGTTGGTATGATGGTAGCTCTGGTTTCAATAGCAGGTTTTTGGATTGCAGGTCTTTTTGGTGTTTACATACCAACCCTACATCTAGCACTGAGCGCTGGCATTATCTTTTTGATGAGCGGCTTTATTCTTTACGATACCAGCCGAATCATTAACGGTGGCGAAAGGAATTACATTTCTGCAACAGTGAGTTTGTACCTTTCCATCTTTAATATTTTCATCAACCTGTTAAGTATTCTTGGCATTACCAGTGATGATTAAACTTAGGTAAAAATAAAACCCGAACCCCGAGCGTGTCTCGGGGTTTTTATTTCTAACGAATAAATTCATGGAATACTGTTTACACATCACCAGCGCACCCTACTCAGAACAAGGTTCATTAACTGCCTTGAACCTTGCTCGCGCTTTAGTGGAAAAAGGTCACAAGATTTCACGCATTTTCTTTTCAGGTAATGGGGTGTTGAATGCCAACGCACTTTGCGTGCCTCCACAAGATGAAGTTCATTTACCACAAAGCTGGCAAATCCTTGGCAAGGAAAACAATATTGAGATGATGGTGTGTGTTTCCAGCGCCTTAAAGCACGGCATTATTAATGAGCAGGAAGCTAAACGATATAACAAGGATCATCATAGTATTCTGGACGGATTCGAATTGACCGGGCTTGGGCAACTAGTGGATGCCTGTTTAACAAGCGATAGAGTGATTCGGCTTTAGGTTGTTATGCAAAAAAAATCCTTTCTGTTTATTTTTAGTCAAGCACCACACTCAAACCTGAGCGCGAAGGAAGGTATGGACTTTGCTTTTTCCTGTGCCGCCTTTGAACAGGATGTGGATGCACTCTTCATTGATGACGGTATCTTTCAACTGCTTAAGCATCAGGATACCAAAGCACTGCAAGTGAAAAATCATTCGGCGGGCATAGAGGCTTTTTCTCTCTATGGTATTAATCACTGTTATTACGATGCGAACAGTCTTTCAATCAAACCTGTTACTGCTAATGATTTAATCAGCGAATGTAGCCCCTGCCCTGAGGATTTTTCTGAAAAGATGTCAGGCTACGATTTCATTTATCATTATTAACAACATGACACTTTATATTTGCAAACACAATATTTCGCTTGAGAGCATTCCTGAAAAGCTTACGCAAGATGATGCTGTTATTCTGATTGAAGATGGCGTTTATCAAGCGTTAAATACTGTTAATGTGTTGGCAAAGGTTTATGTGCTGGATGAAGATGTTCAGGCGCGCGGCATTGCAAACAAGATTCCATCAACGATTAGTTCGATAAATTATTCAGGCTTTGTAAAACTCACTGAAGTTCATCAACGTATCATTACTCTCTGAAGATCATGGCTGACACGGCTTTCGACAACGAAGGATTTCTAATCAATCTAAATGACTGGTCAGAAAGCATGGCTGAAGAGATTGCACGCAATGAAAACATTCAACTTGAAGAAGCTCATTGGGAAGTGATTCAACTGCTCAGAAATTTCTATCAGGAATTTGAACGATCACCGAATATGCGTGCATTAATAAATTACATGAAACGCCAATTGCCTGCTGAACATGCTAAAGAACGCGCCAACAGTATTTATCTTATGAAACTTTTTCCTGAAAGCCCTGCGAAACGCGGCAGTAAGATTGCTGGGCTACCTAAGCCAGAGAATTGCTTGTAATGTCTGAACATCCATTTGCTCAGTATGTAAGGATTCTTGGAAAAGGCAGAAAAGCTTCTCGCTCACTTAGCTTTGATGAAAGTGTTGCTGCCATGAGCATGATTATTGCTGGTGAAGTAAAAGCTGTTCAGCTTGGTGCTTTCCTGATGCTCTTAAGGATTAAAGAAGAAAGCCCAGAAGAACTCGCCGGTTTTGCACAGGCGGTTAGAAACTCATTGAATATACCTGAGCAGCCACTTGCTGATTTTGACTGGCCAAGTTATGCAGGCAAACGCGAACATCTCTCTCACTATGTACTGAGCATGATTCTCTTGAGTGATCATGGTTATACCATTCTTTCTCACGGTGCTAAAGGTCATACGGAAGGACGGGTTTATACAGAAACAGTTTTCGAAGCTTTTAATTTAAATATTGCAAATAATCTGGACGATGCGAAAAGTATTCTTCAAAAAAATAATCTGGTGTATCTACCTTTAAGAAATTTCTGCGAACCTTTGAGTAACATTATGGATTTGCGCAATGAATTTGGTTTGCGCTCCCCTGTGCATAGTTTTGCCAAACTGATAAACCCAGGAAAATGTAGAGCCATGCTGATTCCAACTTTTCATCCTAGTTATAAACCTGTACATCAGGAAGCTGCTCTCTTGCTTGGCGAAAAAAACATTGCCGTGTTCAAAGGTGATTCAGGTGAAGCGGAAAGACGGCCCAATGCCATTTTAAGCGTTGACTGTTTACAGAACGGTGAAGCACTGACTGAAAAATGGCCGACCATGATGGAACTGAATGAAAAACAGCAAATAGCGCCTGATATTGATTGTTTAAAACAGGTATGGTGTGACAAGGCTGAAAAAGATATTCAGGTATATGCTGATAATGCCATTGTCGGTACCTGTGCACTTGCATTAAAAACATTAAAGCCAGAATCCAGTCTGAACGAAGCCATGCAAGAAGCTGAGCATATTTGGCACACACGTGATAAAGAACGTTTCTAGGGAATAAACTTATGCTGCTTGTTGGACATCGCGGCGCAAGAAATGAAGCGCCTGAAAATACCCTCGAAGGTTTTGAACACATAAAAAAACTTGGCATGCACAGCATGGAATTTGATTTGCGCTTAAGCAAGGATCACAAGATTGTGATTATTCATGATGAAACCCTCGATCGCACCACGAATAAAAAAGGCAAGGTTTATGATTTCACGGCTGAAGAATTGAAAGCCTTTGCTGTTCCTGAACTAAAGGAGGTGCTTGGGCTTTTTGATCACATTGAACATGCTCAACTGGAAGTAAAATCACCCAAAAAAGAACATCATGAAATTATCTGCAAGGGAATCGCGGCGTGCTTAAAGGAGCTCAACTGCGAAAAGAACTGCGTAATCACCTCTTTTGATACAGATTTTCTAAAAAGCACAGAAAATTTTGTTCCCCATCTTCGCCATGGTTTGATTTACCAGAAAGGACGTGTGCCAAGAGCACTTTCAGAAAAGTCAGCCAACAGCTTAATAGATTTGGCAAAGGAGCTTAATGCAGGTTTATTAGCGATTAATTATCGAAACTGTACTCAATTTTTAATTGGGCTAGCGAAAAAAAATAATATTGAAACATCTACATGGACAGTAAACGAAGAAGCGAATTTTCTTCGCTTAAAGGAATGGGGAATCGACAGCATTATCACTGACTGCCCTTCGCGCTTTTTAAATCAAACGAATTAGTTAAACTCTATATCTAATCAACGTCATTCCGGGCTTGACCCGGAATCCAGAATTTTTTCGTTACATGCCCCCCTTCGCGGTAATGATAAAAAAGCTAAACATGGTTTTTCCTACATTTCATTTTTTTGTGTCGATTCTGTACTTGTTGTTTTATTTTCTTTTTTAGATAGCACCTTAACTTCCAGAATTTCAATCGTTTCCTCGGGCACATCACGGTAACGATATTTTGACGTGGTTTTTACTGCAGCTATCTTGTCGACCACATCCATTCCAGAAGTAACTTTACCAAAAACGGCATAACCAGGCCGGCCAGGCTTGGCATCGAGCCGCTGATTATCTACAAGATTAATAAAAAATTGTGTCGTTGCACTATCAGGGTCCCTTGTTCTCGCCATGGCAATGGTTCCCCTTTGATTGCTTAAACCATTAGTCGACTCATTCTTGATGGTAAGATTCACCACCTTCTCACGCATATCTCGATCAAGCCCGCCACCTTGAATCATAAAACCTGGAATAACGCGGTGAAAAATGGTGGCTTCATAAAAACCGGCGTTGGCATGCTTAATAAAATTTGCCACGGTTATCGGCGCCTTCTTTTCATCAAGGCTCAGTTCAATGTTGCCCATGGTGGTTTTGATTTCAACACGCACTTCATTCTTATCATCTTTAAAGGAACAGGCAGAAAAAAATGAAATTAAAATAATTTGAATGCTGAGCAACTTGAATGTATTTAACACTTTCATATTTTTACTTCACCTTTGTTAATTCTGTTTGCAATCATTGAAGTGAGCAGCTAGTTTAATCAGGCATTACTTTTAATTCAAAACAATAAAAACCCATGGAAAATCATGAAGCCCTGGCTTGAAAATTCCTTACTGTTTCTGGTGGACCAGTTCTTTGCAAAGCTTCCTCAATCTGTGCCTGATGCAGACAGGCTTCGCGCATGCAAACTGGTTTCTCACCGAGGTGAAAGGGATGGCATTAAGGTAAAAGAAAATACCTTCGCTGCCTTTGATCCTATTGTTGAACAGGGCATCTGGGGAATTGAACTGGATATTCGCTGGACCAAGGATCTGGTTCCCGTGGTTATTCACGATAGGGATGGCCAACGTGTATTCTCGAATCCTTTTGTTATTTCCGAGAACACATGGGAAGCCTGTCAAAAATCACTGCCTTTAGTGCCTAGCCTTGAAATGCTAATAGCGCATTACGGCAAACGATGTCATTTAATGATTGAGTTAAAACAGGAAGCCTACCCTGAACCTGAAAAACAAAAGCAAATCCTTAAACAACTATTATCAACGCTTACTCCTGTTGAAGACTTTCATATCATTGCCCTCGACTGCGCTCTTTTTGAATACGTGGATTTCCTTCCAAAGAACGCCCTGCTTCCTGTGTCTACCGTTAACGCCAAAGCCTTTAGCGACTACGCCCTGAAACAACAACTCGGTGGTGTGACGGGCCATTTCCTGTTTATGGATAAACATAAAGTGGAATTACACCATAAGGCCGGTCAGCTTATTGGTAGCGGTTTTTCTAATTCAAGGAATGTACTTTTCAGGGAAATACACAAAGGCATGGACTGGATTTTCTCTAATCACGCACTCGCCATGCATGAGATTATTCAGGAAAGCCTCAAAAAGAATTGATTTACTGTTCAAACTGCCAGTTACTGTGCTAATATTCAGTGATTGTTTGAGTAGTGCTGTACAAAGCACTGCCCAGAATCATGTATATATGTTTTTCAAATAAGTCACAAAATCTTTTTATTTCAATGACTTAGAGCCAAAGCCCAGGGGCGCTGCCATGACAGACAAAAACGAAAATCAAACAGAACAGCAAAACCAGAAAAAACTCGCGAAATTAACTGACCGTCAGAGTGAGGTGCTTTACTTCATCAAACAGGAAGTAAAGGCCAAAGGGATTGCGCCAACTCGTGCAGACATTGCCGAGCATTTTGGGTTCAAGTCGAAGAATGCAGCTACCGACCATATAAAGGCACTTCAGCGTAAGGGCTATATCAAAGTCTATAATGATATGTCTCGTGGTATCCAGGTCACCAAGAACCGCAAGAAGGCTCCCGCAAATGAAGACCTATTGCCCATTGTAGGTTCTGTTGCTGCAGGCACACCCATCGAAGCTATTGAAAACATTGAAGATCATGTGGAAGTGTCACCTTCCCTCTTTAAACAAAAACCTACTTACTTGCTCAGGGTTCGCGGCGATAGCATGAAAGATGCGGGTATTCTCGACGGTGACCTGATTGCGGTTCGTAAAACCAATACCGCCAACAATGGTGAGATTGTCGTGGCTCGTATTGACGATGAAGTGACCGTAAAGCGTTTGAAAATCAAGAAATCGAGTGCTGCCCTACTGCCTGAGAACAAGGCCTATAAGCCTATTCTTGTGGCCGCTAATGACCTGACGATTGAAGGCGTTTTTGTTGGCTTGATAAGGGACAGAATCTAGCTGAAACCCAAAACCTGGAAAGTGTGGAATAACGTAAGCAAGGCAGTTTATACAAGGCAAAAATAATCGAAAAAGCGGAGTTTACAGATAGTAAATGAGCATTTTGAGATTATTTTTAACGCAGTAGAAACAACGTGGCTAGTTATTCCCTAGCCTTTCAATTGCTGGCACATATCCAAGGCAGGCTGTTCCGCCACTGGCTTGCCCACTACTTTGGCAGGAACACCCGCAACAGTGGTATGAGGCGGCACATCATCCAGCACTACGCTTCCGGCACCGACTTTCGCACCTTCGCCAATCTCGACATTACCCAACACCTTGGCACCAGCACTAATCAATACACCTTTTCGTACTTTAGGGTGCCTGTCTCCGCTTTCCTTTCCTGTTCCACCCAAGGTGACTGATTGCATGAGCGACACATTATCTTCAACCACTGAAGTTTCCCCCACAACCAGACCCGTTGCGTGGTCAATCATGATGCCTTTCCCGATGATGGCAGCAGGATGAATATCGACGCCAAACACCACGGAAATCTGGTTCTGGAAAAACAATGCCATTTCTTCACGGCCCTTCTTCCACAACCAGTTAGCAACACGATAAGCCTGAAGAGCATGGAAACCTTTGAAATAAAGAAATGGTGTGGTGTAAGAATCACAAACAGGATCGCGTTCCTTAACCGCTTTAATGTCGGCACGCGTTGCTTCCATGATTTTGGGATCGCTTTCGTAAGCTGCATCCATAATTTCCCTGATCAGCATGGGCGGCACATTGCTACTGCCAAGTTTACCCGCAAGGTGATAACTCAGCGCTGCTTCCATGGTGTTATGGTTAAGAATGGTGGCATGAAAGAAACTCGCAAGGATCGGCTCCTTAACCGACTTGCAGGACACTTCCTTGATGATTGCATCCCAAAGTTCATCCTGTATGTCCAGTTTCTGAAGATTCATAAGTCACTCACTTGTATCAATTCTGAAATAGCAAATAGAGCCATGCTCTTTATAAGACAAGTGTAGGAAGTAAAACGCCTGAAATAAAGTGCTCAACGTGCAAATTAATGCACTTAATAGTATGATTTCCCTCATTTTTTAGCAGCAAGAAGCTCTCTTCCCTTAATTAAATTCAGGTAAACCTAACATGCATGCCCTCTTGGATGAGGACACTAGAGCAGTTCCTGTAAACAGTGATACTGACAAGGTCCAACAACAGTTTCCTTCCCTGAAAATATGCCTGCTTGGTTATCGTAGCCATCCGTATAGTGGTGGTCAGGGTGTTTATCTGAAATACCTTAGTGCAGCATTGTGTGATATGGGACATCAAGTGGATGTGATTTCTGGCGCGCCTTATCCTGAGCTCGACCCAAGAGTGAAACTGATCAAGATGCCTGGGCTTGGACTTTTTGAAAAAGAAAGCAAATTCTGGGGTATTGAAGCAAAAGATTTTCTTTCCCTGACCAACACCATTGAATGGCTTGATGCCAACGCTGGAGGTTTTCCAGAACCTTATACCTTTGGAAGACGCTTGGTAAAGTACATGAAACGTCATGGAAAAGAATATGACATCGTTCATGATAACCAAAGTCTATGTTACGGCTTGATTAAACTTCAGGACATGGGTATTCCAACCATGGCAACCATTCATCACCCCATCACTAAAGATAGGGAAATTGCTTTAAGTGAAACCGATGATTGGGGTTTGAAGTTATTAATCCGTCGCTGGTATTCTTTTCTTGGTATGCAAAGTAAGGTGGTAAAAAAACTGCATCACATCATCACAGTTTCAGAATGTTCCAGAAAAGATATTGC
>JBECKS010000285.1:0-1430 GCA_040235395.1 Pseudomonadales bacterium
CACTTCGTCGAGCACATGGCGTTCAACGGCACCGAGCACTTCCCCAAGCAGGCGCTGGTGTCCTATCTCGAGCGGATCGGGATGCGGTTCGGGCCCGAAGTGAACGCCTACACGAGCTTCGACGAAACGGTGTACATGCTCACCGTCCCGACCGACAGCGCCGGCCTGCTCGAGACCGGTCTGCAGGTGCTGCAGGACTGGGCCGGCCACCTGCTGCTGGACCACGGGGAGATCGATCTCGAGCGCGGCGTGGTGCTCGAGGAGTGGCGGCTCGGGCGCGGCGCGCAGGCACGCATGCAGGACCGGCAGCTTCCGGTGATCTTCAAAGGCTCGCGCTACGCCGATCGGCTGCCGATCGGCACCAAGGCATCGCTCGAATCGTTCCCGTACGATGCGCTCGAGCGGTTCTACCGCGACTGGTACCGCCCCGACCTCATGGCGGTGGTGGCCGTGGGAGATTTCGACCCGGCCGCCGTCGAGCAGCTCGTCCGCACGGCCTTCTCGGCCATCCCGGCCGCACCTCAGCCGCGGCCGCGGCCCGTGTACGACGTGCCGGATCACGATGGAACGCTGTACGCGATCGCCACGGACCCCGAGGCGACGCAGACGCAGGTCTCGGTCTACTTCAAGCAGCCGCTGCGCGTGAAGAACACCTACGGCGCCTACCGGCAGTGGCTGGTCGAGACGCTCTACAACCAGATGCTCAACCAGCGGCTGTTCGAGCTGACGCAGACGTCGGACGCGCCGTACCTGGCGGCGTTCTCGGGGCAGGGGAGCTTCGTCCGCACCAAGGAGGTGTACGCCCTCGGCGCGCTGGTGCGCGACGGCGGCGTCGTGCCGGGGCTCGAGGCGCTGCTCACGGAGGCGGAACGCGTGGCGCAGCACGGCTTCACCGCGTCGGAGCTCGAGCGGACCAAGCGCGAGTTCCTGCGCGGGATGGAGCAGGCGTTCGCGGAGCGGGAGAAGACCAACTCGGCGTCCTATGCGTCGGAGTACGTGCAGCACTATCTGACCGGGGAGCCGATCCCCGGCATCCGATTCGAGCACGCGCTCGCGCTGACGGACGTGCCGACGATCCGCCTGGAGGAGGTGAACCGGATCGCGCGCGACTGGATCGTGGACCGCGACCGCGTGGTGGTGGTGAGCGCCCCCGAGAAGGCGGACGTGCCCGTGCCGGACGAGGCGGCGCTCGCGGCCGCGCTGGCCTCGGCGGAATCGCGGCCCGTCGCGGCGTACGAGGACGTGGCGACGGACCAGCCGCTCGTCGAGGCCTCGCTCCCGCCGGTGCCCGTCGTGGCGGAGGACACCGCTCCCAGGCTCGGCGTCACCACCATGCGGCTGGCGAACGGCGTGCGCGTGCTGCTCAAGCCGACGGACTTCAAGGACGACCAGGTGCTCTTCCGGGCCTGGAGCCCCGGGGGGAACTCGCT
>JBECKS010000218.1:0-3975 GCA_040235395.1 Pseudomonadales bacterium
GTCCCAAGTAATGATATGAACCTTAAAACCAACACTTCGATAATATTTTGCCCCTTCCAACAATAGTAACTCGCCGCCACCCACGGTATTAAGCGTTCCAACTACCCAAACTAATGTTTTCTGTTTAGCCATAATTACACTTACGAAGGAAAGCTAAGTTTTTGAAATTGAATTAAATGAAGATACATCGTCATTTAAAAACGAACATTTTGATTTAAATGGTTTTTTTAACCACAAAGACAATATTCCAGGAATTTAAGCTTGGAATATTTGATGTCATCCACTCTTCGATTTTTAGCATATCGAACTTTCCCCAAGACTCTTTTAAAAAAGCATATATTTCCGGCTCGAAGAAGTACCTGACTTTATGTGTTTCTGAAAACTGATTAAAGCTTTCATCAGATTTGTCTACAGACTGAATGGTGTAATTTATTTCTACAGCATTTTCTCGCGGCAAATGAACTGGCTCTGCTATACGAGTCATATCCACCAAATTATTCGAAAGCCTTTTAACTCTCACTACCGGCGGGTCAGTCAGAACTCCCGGCCCATACCAGCAGTCAAAAATAAACAAGCCCCCAGGCTTTGTATGTTCATAAGCAGTTTTGAACGCTGCTACTAAATCATCATTTGAAACCTGATAACACATTACATGAAACAGCGATGTCACCACATCAAACTGTTTATTCAACCTGAAGTTACGCGCATCACCAACTTGAAATTCTGCTGCATTCGCTTCAACTTTATGCCAATTTTCTTTTGCTTTATTAGCCTCATCGATCATATGAGCGCTTAAATCAACACCATGAACCTCATGGCCTTTTTCAATGAAACATCTGGCATGATCACCCGCGCCACAACCAATATCGAGAATTTTTAATCTTCCCTTAAGATGCTCCCCCGCTAATTTAAGAACATAATTAGCTTCATTTGTATAATCCTTACTTGCGTAAATTTCACGATAATACCGAGCATATTTATTAAAATTTTTATTACTCATTTTTGATCTTATCTATTTTGTAAAATTTAAAAAAACTATTCGTATTGCCTATAAACCTCAAAACCCTCATCCAAACATAGCTTATCTTTTTCTGCTTTTTTCAAGTCTTCAACGACCATTTCTTTCACTAAATCTATAAAACTTGTGGTAGCAAACCAATTTAATTCTTTGTTTGCTTTTGATGGATCTCCAAGCAAGCTTTCAACTTCAGTTGGACGAAAATATCCAGGATCTATCCTGACTATCGTTTTTCCTGAAACATTATCTACACCTATCTCATCGACACCCTTTCCATGCCATTCAATTTGAAAACCTAATTCTTTTGAAGCCAGTTCCACAAATTCTCGGACAGAATGTTGCTCACCAGTAGCAATGACATAATCTCTAGGCTGGTCTTGCTGAAGCATTAACCACTGCGCTTCAACATAATCACGAGCATGACCCCAATCACGCAGTGCATCCATATTTCCTAAATATAAACAATCTTGCATACCCAATTTAATGCGAGCTAAAGCTCTGGTAATTTTTCGCGTAACAAAGGTTTCACCACGTATTGGACTTTCGTGGTTAAATAAAATCCCATTACACGCGAAAACCCCATACGCTTCACGATAATTAATTGTTATCCAATATGCGTAAACCTTTGCTGCACCATAGGGGCTTCTTGGGTAAAACGGAGTAGTTTCTGACTGAGGGGTCTCCTGAACTTTACCAAACATTTCAGAAGTCGAGGCTTGATAAAAGCGTGTTGTTTTCTCAAGCCCTAAAATCCGAATAGCTTCCAGAATTCTCAAAGCCCCTAACGCATCAGAGTTACCAGTATACTCAGGCTCCTCAAAAGAGACGGCAACATGCGATTGAGCACCTAAATTATAAATCTCATCAGGCTGAACCTGTTGGATAATTCGCATCAAACTTGATGTATCTGTTAAATCACCATAATGTAAAAACAACCTCACATTTTCTTCGTGCGGCTCTTGATAAAGATGATCAATTCTATCGGTGTTAAATAATGAAGCTCGGCGTTTTATACCATGAACTTCATAACCTTTGTTTAATAAGAATTCAGCAAGATAAGCGCCATCTTGACCAGTTACACCTGTGATTAATGCTTTTTTCATATTTCTAATTTACCTTGAAGTCAGCCCATGCAAACCAATGAGGCGTAACGCTATTAAGAGTTATGCTTTATGAAATGATCGTCAGTAATTTTTTGCATACCGTTTCAACATCATCACGCGTTAATTCAGGCCCACTAGGTAAATAAAAACTTTGCGCCCCAATATAGTTCGCCACCTCAAAGCCAGCAGCAGAGCAATCAACAACCAATGCCTCTTGTTGATTATATGGCACAAAACCTTCTCGTGTTTCAACACCCTGTTTATGCAATTGATCCATTACTTCAGCTCTAGATAGCGAACATTTTTCTGAAAGAACAATATGGTACATCCAGTACATATTTTTATAACCTTCCCTTTCAACTGGCAAAGTTAATAAATCGGAACCCTTTAATAACTCGGTATACCAAGACGCAATCATTCTTTTTCGTTGAATTATTTCATCAATTTTATTTAATTGAGCGCAACCTATTGCAGCTTGCAAATTAGTCATTCGATAATTATAGCCAAGCTCCTTGTGCATAAATTTGTTTTTATCGCCGAAAGCCAAACATTTAACTGACTTCGCACGTTCAGCATACTCAGCATTATTCGTAACCAACATCCCGCCTTCACCAGTTGTAATAATTTTATTTGCATAAAAGCTAAAACAACCAATATCTCCCATTGAGCCCACGCGACGTCCTTTATATTCAGCACCATGAGCCTGTGCGCAATCCTCAACCACAGCTAGATTATATTTCCTTGCTAACTCTAAAAGAGGATCCATATCTACTGAATGCCCAAAAATATGTACTGGCATAATTGCTTTTGTATTTTTATTAATTAGCGGCTCAATTTTAGACACATCCATATTCCAGGTATCTTTCTCGATATCCACAGCTACTGGTGTTGCACCCTGGTACATGACCGCAAAAAAGGATGCCATATTAGTATAAGTCGGCACTATTACCTCATCACCCTCTTTAATATCCAGCACAATCATTGCTAAATGCAGTGCTGTAGTACCGCTAGTGACTGCAATACCATGCTCAACACCACAAAATTTTGCAAAGTCATTTTCAAATTTAGTTATGTAAGTTCCAAAAAAGCCTGAAATGGCACCCGTTGAAAGAGCGTCCAAAATATTATTGGTTTCAATTTCGTTAAGAAAAGGTTGAGATACTTTTATCATAAATGCTGTAGCCTAAAAAATTATTTAATGAGCGGATCATCCAAACGATATGTATCTGATTCATACTCTTTTCCACCACGTGGTCCTTTTGTAAAAACAAGTAACGAAGCCTCATTAATAGCTTGCAGTGCATGAGATTCATGAGGCACAGTTTCATAAAGCTCGCCTTTCTTCATAATGACTTCTTTTTTATTTTCATTAGGCATTTGTGTGACTAATTTAATCTCACCACTTAAAACATAATTCCATTGAGTTGTTTCTTTATGATAATGATTTGCTCGAATCGCTCCGGGTGCAAATGTAATCAAGGTGATTGCATTAATACCATCAACCTCTAATAAATCAACAATCCTCCCGCGGTCATCCTCAAATGAAACCGGTAATTCTACTTTTTTCATAACTAATCCCAATAAATTTAAAGTTATTCAATAATTTTTGGCATAGGGATGGGTACAATAAATTTACCCCCTCGCGCTCTATATTCACTTAAGTTATTTATAATTTCCGGCGCGAAATTCCAAGCTAACACCAAGGCATAATCAGGCTGTTCTTCTAGCAACACCTCATCACCCACCACTGGAATAAATCCCCCGGGGGTATAACGCCCAATTTTTAATTTTGATTTTTCAGTGACAAAATCTAAAACGTTATTACCAATATTACAGTAATTTAATAAGGTCATG
>JBECKS010000048.1:0-8725 GCA_040235395.1 Pseudomonadales bacterium
CGCTAGAACCGCTCCCAATGGTCGCTTTCTGGCTAGCGCTTATGCCCATTTTTTCTTCGCAAGTCTCAGCTCCAGAAACGGTGAAGGTGTTAACACTCATACATCATGCAAGTAAGAAAGATATATGCTTCGCAAAGAGGGTTATCGAAGAAATCTAACGCCCCTTGAAAGTTCCCTGAAGAACGCCCGCAAACATCAGGGGTAAATTTCAGGGATGAAATTTAAGCCCAGCATCGTCGGGAACGATTCTGGGTGTCCAGTGATGAAGGATGAGAACTTTCGCGGGGCAGGCATTTTTTGCTTACTGAGCCTGCCCCGCGACCGAAGGGAGTGTATTGGGTATTTTATTGCCACAAAAAGTGAGTCGCCTATAAAAGGCGAAAATGGATTTGTTTAGAAATAAGATTTTGGGAACAGTAGATTATATATTTCCGTCATTCCCGCGGAAGCGGGAATCCAGTGTTTTAAAAGTATGGATTCCAGATATTTGCTATGCAAATTCTGGAATGACAGAAAATTACGAATAACAAAGAAAAACGCTATGCACTAGCCTCTCGACAATACTCATCCAACGGCCATCTCGGCTTCACCTTCACATCCCTCAAATATTTCCCCGCCAACAAACGCATGCAACCTGCATAAGCAATCATGGCTCCATTATCGGTACAGAATTCAATACGCGGATAAAAAAGTTTTACGTTTCGCTTATCACACTCCTGCGCTAAACGTTCACGCAAATAAATATTTGCACCTACACCGCCAGCTATTACCAATTGTTTACTGTCTGTTTGCTCTAATGCACGTCGACATTTTATCGCCAGTGTTTCTGCCACAGCTTTCTGAAAAGCATGGGCAATATCGGCTTGGCACTGCTCATCGTAAATTCCCTTTTCCTTGCAATCGTTGATGGTGTTCAGGCAAAAGGTTTTCAAACCGCTGAAACTCATATCAAGGCCTGGCCGATCACACATCGGCCTTGGAAAAACAAAACGTCCATCCACGCCTTTTTGGGCTGTTCTTGCAATGGCAGGTCCGCCTGGATAACCCAGTCCCAACATCTTTGCCGCCTTATCAAAAGCTTCACCCGCAGCATCATCGAGCGACTCACCAATAATGTGGTAATCACCCAGAGCCTTCACTTCAATTAACTGGCTATGCCCACCACTCACCAAAAGCGCAAGAAAAGGAAACACCGGTGCTGAATCCTCAAGCATCGGTGCCAGCAAATGGCCTTCAAGGTGATGCACGGGAATGAAGGGAACACCAAGGGCGGTAGCAAGGCTTCTGGCAAAACAGTCACCCACCAATAAAGCCCCGATAAGGCCTGGACCAAGTGTATAGGCAATAGCATCCAGATCCTGGTTCTTGCAATTCGCCGCTTCCATCACCTGCCTGACAAGGGGTGTTATCTTGCGAATATGATCCCGTGAAGCCAGTTCAGGCACCACACCCCCATATTCAGCATGCAAATCAACCTGGCTAAAGAGTGTATGCGCTAACAATCCCCGCTCGCTGTCGTAAACAGCAACGGCGGTTTCATCACAGGAGGTTTCAATACCTAAGACTTTCATGTTTTACAGAAGGGCCCGTATTCTAGAGGGGAAAGATTCAAGAAAGGCGGGAATTCTAGCACCTTAAGGCTTTGCAATTAAAAAATTTTGGCTATAAAATGCGCGTCCTTTCCAACCCCGGCTCTAAGCTCAGGCTAAATCCGAGGCTAAGAAATTCAATCAATAATTTTTAAGGTATTAAGATGCCAGACGTAAAAGTAAGAGAAGGCGAACCATTTGACATCGCCCTACGCCGTTTCAAACGTGCTTGTGAAAAAGCAGGAATCATTGCAGAAGTTCGTCGCAGGGAATTCTACGAAAAGCCAACACAGGTTCGTAAGCGTAAAAAAGCAGCGGCTGTTAAACGTCACGCCAAGAAAGTAAGCCGTGAAAACCTGAGATTGAAGCGCCTGTACTAAGCCGCAATTTTCAAACTCATCACGCGAAGTACTTAAAAAAGCCGATTTATCGGCTTTTTTTGTTTCTGGCACTTAAGACATAAGCGCTTCTTGCCTTTTCAGTAATTTACTTTATAACAATTCACCTTACCCCCAGTACTTACCAAGGAAACCAACATGGCCGATTCAGCAACCAAATCTGCACTTACCGAAGCAATGAAAGCTGCAATGAAAAACAAGGATAAAGACCGTTTAGGTGTTATCCGTATGGCACTAGCAGCATTTAAACAGGTGGAAGTGGATGAGCGCATTGACGTAGACGAAGCTCGTTCTGTGGCCATTCTGGATAAAATGCTCAAGCAGCGTAAGGATTCCCTGCAACAGTATGAACAAGCTGGTCGTGATGACCTGGCAAAACAGGAAGCTTACGAAATTGAAGTGATTCAGGAATTCCTGCCTGAAGCCTTAAGCGATGCAGAACTCGATGCACTGATTCAAAAAGCCTTGGCAGAAACAGGTGCCAGTGAAATGAAAGACATGGGTAAGGTCATGGGCATTCTTAAGCCACAGGTTCAAGGCAAGGCCGATATGGGCGCTGTCAGCGCAAAGATCAAGGCAGCACTAAACTAATTCCTCAAGGAGAATAAACGGCAATGAGTGGCTTGATTCCACGCGCATTCATCGATGACCTCATTGCCCGAGTGGATCTGGTGGAACTGATTAATGCCTCGGTTCCCCTGAAACGCAGCGGCAAGAATTACATGGCATGCTGCCCCTTCCACAAGGAAAAAACACCTTCATTCAGCGTTAGCCCCGAAGGTCAGTTCTATCACTGCTTTGGTTGCGGTCAGAGTGGCAATGCCATCAGCTTCTTGATGGATTACCAACGTTACGATTTTGTAGAAGCGGTGGAAAATCTTGCCAGTCGCGCTGGGTTGGAAGTGCCACGAGAAAGCAACAGCCAACAGGCTCAGGAACATGCCCAGAGCAAGATACTGTATGAACTGGTGGAAGCGGCAAATCAGTTTTATCAACAGCAGTTGCGCATAGCACCTGACAAAGACCGTGCCGTTGATTACCTCAAGGGCCGAGGCTTAAGTGGCCAGATAGCTAAACACTTCCAGATTGGTTATGCCCCTCAAGGCTGGAACAACCTGATTAACTCAGCTGCCATCTCAAGTTACAAACCAGAACTGCTGGTGAAAGCCGGGCTGAGTATTGCCAAAAATGAGCAAGGCGCTCATGACCGTGACCTGCAATATGACCGCTTTCGCGACCGTATTATTTTCCCCATTCGTGACAGCCGTGGACGCTGCATTGGCTTTGGCGGCAGGGTGCTAGGTGATGAAAAACCCAAGTACCTGAACTCACCCGAAACACCTGTTTTCAACAAGGGCAAAGAGCTTTATGGCTTCTACGAAGCCCGTCAGGCAAACAGCAAATTAAAGAAAGTGCTCGTGGTTGAAGGTTATATGGATGTCATCGCCCTCGCCCAGATGGGTATCAAGAATGCTGTTGCTACATTAGGTACAGCGATAGGAAGCGATCACTTACATTTACTTTTCCGCCATATTCAGGAAATCGTTTTCTGCTTTGATGGCGACCTTGCAGGCAGACAGGCAGCAGAACGGGCACTCCATAATGCCCTGCCCTTTTTGCAGGATGGCAGGCAGATTCGCTTCCTGTTTCTGGAAGAAGGTGAAGATCCAGACTCCATGGTTCGCAAGGAAGGTCAGGCGCTGTTCGAGCAACGGGTGAGCACCGCACAACCTTTCTCGGAATTTTTCTTTGCCCATCTTGGTCAAGGGCTCGACATGAGCACCATGGATGGCAAAGCCGGTATGGCAAAACTGGCGACCCCCCTGCTTAACCAGATGCCCAAGGGTTTGTTCTTCGAGATGATGGTTTCACGCCTGGCCGACATCACCCAACTCGACAAAAACATCATTAGCCAGTCACTGCAAAACGCCGACAAACAGGAAAAGGAAAAAGCCCAGCAACGTGCTGCTCAGCAACAAAGCTATGTACAGCAAAGCAGCAAACCCCAGCCTAAACCAAAGGAAGCCGATGACCATGGGCTTTACCAGCAATATGAGAACATGCTCGAAGCCTTACCTGATGAGGTTTATAGCCAGGCACAACATGCCTATGAAGAAGCCTATCCTCTTGATGCCGAGGAAGAGCCCAGGGTATCTGCCGTTAACCATATCCTGACTTACCTGCTTCGCCAGCCCGAATTGGCAAAAAGCTGTGAGATTCCCGAGGAAGTCTACAAGCTTAGAACCTATAACATTGATCTTCTCGTTGAGCTGATTAATTACATCAAGGCATCAGAATCCCGTGTCAGCACCGCCATGATTCTTGGGCACTGGCACAACACCGCCGAAGGCTTTCTGCTTTCCTCCCTCGCCGTCTCTGAAATACTGCTCAGCGAAGAAGAACAGGAGAAGGAATTCCAGGGTGCACTGAAACAGCTCATTGCCCAGTTTTTCTCTCAGGAAATCGCCTCCCTTAAGGGTCACACCCCCGAAGAAAAGACTCGCCTGAAAACCCTGCTACAGGAAAAAGCACGCTTCAGAGTCAGCTGACTTGCAAGTTATAAGAGCTATCCCCATATAGTGAAAACCCTTTCTAAAGCCCTATGCTGGTGATAGAATTCGCGGTCTTCTAATGGCTGCTCCCGCGCTTTTAGACAGGCCTACAGAGCCTTACGTTTGAATACAAAAATATATGCGGGGAGCACTTCAGGGAACGTAAGCCCAGAATTGTCTTCCAAGACAATCAAACAACAGTATTCAAGAACGAGAACATTGGCGTGCGAAGATTCGTCGGGCGTCCTTGTCTTCGTCATAACACACAGTGGATTGATCTATGTCTGAAACAGAAACACAACAATCACGATTAAAAATGTTGATTAGCCGAGGCAAGGAACAAGGCTATCTGACCTACAGTGAAGTTAACGACCACCTTCCAGCTGACATTACAGACCCTGATCAGGTTGAAGACATCATCAGCATGATTAACGACATGGGTATTCCTGTGTTTGAGCGTGCGCCTGATACCGAACAGTTACGCATGACTCAGGAAGACGACGCTGACGCCGACGAGATTGCAGCAGAAGAAGCCGTCGCCGCGCTTGCTTCCGTAGAGACAGAACCCGGTCGTACCACTGATCCCGTTCGTATGTACATGCGCGAAATGGGCACCGTTGAACTACTTACGCGTGAAGGCGAAATTGAAATTGCCAAACGTATTGAGGAAGGTACACGTCAGGTATTGGGCACTTTGATTTACTGGCCAAATACTGTTGCCCATGCCATTGAAGAATATGAAAGAACCAAAATCCTCAACGAAGAACAGGAACCCGAAAGAAAAATTCCTGACCTGATTTCCGGTTTCATGGACATTGACGAAAGCGAGCCAGTGGTTGCTGCTCCTGACGATAGCAATGACGACATCAACATGGATGACGACTCAGAAGCCGATGAAGATGACGATGACGATACATCAGATGAAGAAGTGGGATTGCTCGATGAAGAAGAAGCCAAAGAGCGTTTCGAAGCACTGATCAAACAATTCAAGAAAACACAGAAGGTGCTTGATAAGCACGGTCTGAACGACAAGAAATCCGCAAAAGCCATTAAAGATCTCAACGAGATTTTTATTTTCTTCAAGTTCACACCAAAAATCTATGATCACATGGTGGGTCAGGCACGCCGTTACATTGATGAAGTACGTAACCAGGAACGCGCCGTGATGGAAATCTGTGTGAAGCGCATCAGAATGCCTCGTAAAGATTTCCTGCAAAAGTTTGCTGGCAATGAAACCAACCTGAAATGGGCTGATGCACAAGCGAAAAGCAAATCCAAATACAAAGAAGGTTTTGCAACCTACAGAGATGAAATCGTTTCTGCACAATCACGTTTATTGCTGATTACCGACACCCTCGGCATGGACCTTGATCAAATCAAGGAAATCAACCGCGACCTTTCCATCGGTGAAGCCAAGGCAAGACGCGCCAAAAAAGAAATGGTAGAAGCTAACCTGCGTTTGGTAATTTCCATTGCAAAAAAATACACCAACCGTGGTTTGCAATTCCTCGACCTTATCCAGGAAGGCAATATCGGCTTGATGAAAGCCGTTGATAAGTTCGAATACCGTCGTGGTTACAAGTTCTCAACTTATGCAACCTGGTGGATTCGTCAGGCAATTACACGTTCCATTGCAGATCAGGCGCGCACTATTCGTATTCCAGTTCACATGATTGAAACCATCAACAAACTGAATCGAATTTCACGTCAGATGCTTCAGGAAAAAGGTAGAGAACCCACACCTGAGGAATTAGGTATTCGTTTAGACATGCCTGAAGATAAAGTTCGCAAGGTGCTAAAAATCGCTAAAGAACCTATCTCTATGGAAACCCCAATCGGTGATGATGAAGATTCTTCATTAGGTGATTTTATTGAAGATCCAAACATTGATTCACCTGTGGATTCAGCAACCTTCACTGGTTTAAGCGAAGCCACACGCGAAGTACTTTCCGGTTTAACCGCAAGGGAAGCAAAAGTGTTGAGCATGCGTTTCGGTATCGACATGAATACAGACCACACACTCGAAGAAGTTGGAAAACAGTTCGACGTAACAAGGGAGCGTATTCGACAGATTGAAGCCAAGGCACTACGCAAACTTCGCCATCCTTCTCGCTCAGAGAATCTGCGTAGTTTTATCGATAACGATAATAATTAATTTATTTTAGGCAAAAACTTACTCTGGATTAAAATTTTTTCGTGGGCCTGTAGCTCAGTTGGTTAGAGCATCCGACTCATAATCGGCAGGTCGAAGGTTCAAGTCCTTCCAGGCCCACCATCCTCCCCACTAAATCCGCGCGCTCTAAAGATGGTCTACGAAAAACTTTCTCAGGTAGTTACCAGAAACCACCATTAATGCGGGATAGCACCACGTAACGAAATCAGTAAGAGTGATAAAGAATAGGACACATAAAGAATAGAAAGAATAGGACACACACTTTTAAAAAGTAAAGAATAGGACACACACTTTTAAAAAGAGCCAAAACATCTACCCTCAATAGGCTTTATTCCCTCCAATAAAAATTCAGATTTTAGTTACCTTCAATACCAGGAATGATTTTCTACCGAAAAGGTAAATCGCGAACGACAGCCATCCCATGCGAGCATGTTTTAATTAATTGAGTTTGATTTTCTTACTTAGGTAAACACCGCTTCGCAGTGCTTCATGCCATGGCAGGTTGTTTGATCGATACGATCAAGGAAGGTTTTAATTTTGTTGGGCTTGCCAGCGAAGTGTTTGAATTGCTTTTCAAAATGACTGGTGGTGTTTATCCAGTTTTTTGGCTCCATTCCTAAACGCTCAAGAATCGGTGGAAGATTATCGGGAATGGCACCGCGTTTATCATTCCTGAGAAATCGTCCTGTCCAATCCACTAATTCCAGATAGTCACTGAATTTGAAAGGTAAGCCTTCAGGCATGTCCTGTTTGGGATTGCCTGCAAAGGGAAATAATGATGTTTCCTGTTGAGAGAGATGATTAGGATTTTTACTTTGTTTGGCTTTCTTGATTCGCTTCTGGATTGAAGTGTGAGCAGATTGTTCGGGGGTTTTCGCCATCATGGCGCGAATGGGGTTGAGATCAACATACGCCATACAGGCAGCGAGTGCTTTTTCATCAAGTAGGGCTTGCGATTTGAATCGACCTTCCCAGAACCTGCCTGTGCATTCATCTTCCTTATTGGCTTGCCTGGCAATTTTTTCATTCAGGATTTTCATGAACCAGCTGATGGAACACAAACGTTTGCGCCATTCTTCGATGCAAAGAGTTAATGCATCCCGTTCTGCAATCGACAAATCCCCGCACAAATATCTTTGTGAAAGCAAATTACCATTAAAAAGCTTATGCCAGCGTTCAATCACTTCTCTGGCAGATAAATCTAGTGCTTTTTGCTCATTCACATGCAAAACAACATGGTAGTGATTACTCATCACGGCATAGGCCGCCACATCAATGCAGAAAATTGAAGGCAGAAGAAGCAGCTCTTCCTCTACCCAAGCGCGTCGGTGCTCATAACTGTTACCTGAAAAAGTATCAAAACCACAGAGAAAAGCGCGCCGCACGCAGCGACTAACGCAATGGTAATAAGGCGTGTCATCCAGTGAAATCAACGAAGATCGAGGCAAGGTCATAGCATTTCCTTATGCTGTATATATGACCAGTAGTATTTCTTAATAGGCGAGGAAGGTCAAGGGGTTTTGTGCGTGTCCTGTTCTTTGTTTGTCCTGTTCTTTAGGGGTTTTGTGCGTGTCCTGTTCTTTTGTCCCCAAGCTGAGCTGAAAAGTCTTTAGCTTCAGACGGTAGTGAAAAAAATCAGGAATTCACGGAAGGCTTTTCAGTTCAACGTTTCAGTTCAATATTGTTTTTCCTGAACTCCTTGGGTGTCACACCAAACCAACGCCTGAATGTCCGGCTAAAATTACTGGTATCTTTGTAACCTACAAGGTCAGCAATTGAATCCACTGATTTTTTTGAATTCAACAAGTACCAAACCGTGTATTCCTTTCTAACTTCATCCAACAGAATCTGGTAGGTTAAATCTTCTTCTTTCAGTTTTCTGATTAAATTTCTCGCTGACATATTCAACCTGTTCGCCATGGCCTCCTGACTAAGGTTTGGCACCTCTTCTTCAAGAAGGTGGTTTCTTACTGTCTGCGCAATATCACCACCTGAATCCCTTAACTCCAGCAA
>JBECKS010000103.1:0-5182 GCA_040235395.1 Pseudomonadales bacterium
ATAACTGACATTAGAAAAAAAGTTACCCACGGGCAAAAGTCCATCCTGACATTCCAGTTCTGATACACCCTTTTGCCAAGGATAGTGTGCGAGATTAATTGTCGTTTCTGTTAAGCCATAGAGACTCACAATGCTCGCCTGTGGAATCCTTTGTTGCAGCAATTCCACCATGCTCTGCTGTACTGGTTCACCATTCAGGAAAACATATTTAAGACTTGCTAGATTATTTTCATTGAATGAACGCATCGACAAACACATCTTTACCAATGAAGGAATGGTATTCCATACCGTTAACTGATTTTTCTTAATGAAGTAATGCGCTCCTAAACGGGCTCTATCGTCCATCACATAAAGACTTGCACCGCTTAGCCAAGTGACAAACATATCGTGAACGCTGGGGTCGAAAGCAAAGTCAAATGCCTGACTACATTGATCATTTTCATTCAATGGATAAAGAGCTCGCATTTCATTCACATAAGTCAGTACATTAGCATGAGAAATAGGAACAGCTTTAGGCTCTCCCGTACTCCCCGATGTAAATAGTATGTAGGCAATGGCATCCTGACTAACTTCTTTCCGCGCATCAGAAGCTGATGGAACATCAGCTTCACAAAAGCTTACGCATCGATGGTGACTCTGCAATAAATTTTCAGGAACTTCACAACTGTTACTAAAAACAAAACATGAAGATGGTAATTCTTGAAATATTGTTGATAAAACATCAAGACCTGTTTCATCAACAAAAAAAAGCCTGCAATTAATAGCGCAAATGGATTCTACTAAAACCTCAGGCTGCTCACCTAAATTGAAAGGTACATATGCCCTTCCCCGCATTAAACTTGATAGCACAGCCTGGAATGCAATTTCACCACGTTTTGACAGAATGCCTGAATAAATGCCTGTTTCACTTTCCTCTTCAAGATCACTAGTGAGCGAGGCCAGTGAAACGCAGCAGTCAAGAAGCGCTTGATAGGTAAACGTTCGATGAGGGAAAACCAATGCCGATTTATCAGGAAATTTTTTAGCGATACTTATAAATCCTGAAACAAGATCTACATAATCTGCTTGTTCGACAAGTTTACCCACCAGCTTTCCCGCTTACGACTGAGAAAAATAATCTGACATTTTTTTTGCCAAACGACTTAATTCCTTGGTATCGGCATAAGCCTTAGGTGCGCTTAAACAAGCACTGATACCTTGTTCATGTTCAAGCAAGACACAGGAGAATGACACGCCTTCTAAAGGTACAGGAATAGCGTAAACATTACTTGCCGTGAAACCTGGATAAGAAAGATCCAGCAAGGACACCTTACCCACATGACTTACAATGGCACTAATATCACAATTATTATTTTCATAGAGTGCCTTGTAATAGCCATCATCCCTGACAAAAAACTGCCTGGGGATAAACCGACCTAAACGATAAAGCTTAGGGAAAAGCAAAATATCCTGCCGCTTATGAAGACCTGAAAGTATCTTTCGATAAATCCTCGATTCATTATCATCTTCATCCAGCTCAAAATCGTAAGCAGAAACACAATTGCTCAAAGGATACTTCTGTTCAGACTCAGGATCTTGCTCATCCAGCAAACGCCTCAAATCGGTAGGTACTCTAATAATAGGTTTCAACTTACCTTTTTTCATAAATTCCTGATGCAGGAACTCAATGGCAGCAGCCAAAGGTTTATCAGAAGATCTGGCAAATAGCGCATTCCTCCAGATACAGTTTTCCGAAAGATTTCTGGAACGTTGAAATTCAATTTGATCTTTTTTCTTCGAGAAAAGCGCTGGCCACGGCCCAGTAAAGGAAGGTCTTTCACTCTCAGATGGCGAAAATGTTTCTATAAAATAGTTTTCATTAAGATCACAACGACTACCTAACAAAGACTCCCCTCTTAAGGCTCTGAAAACTTCCTTCATCCAGAATAAGGTCGCATTTCCATCCATGACTGCGTGATGGGTTCTGAAAACTACTTTGGGAACCTTGCCTTCAATAAGATGAACTTCAGCAACATGACCTTTAAAACAATTGAGTTTCTGTCCATCAAATTCCGATCCATTGCTATCACGCCCATTCCACGACGATTTATATATTTTTATTTCAGGAACACTGCCTGCATTACTCCAGTAACGCCAGGCCCAACGACCTTTAAGTTTTAATGCAACGCCAGGATTCTTCTCAACAGATTCTTCGATAGCAGATTTCCATTCAAGCTGACTAAAAGCACCCACACCTTCAACCACATACTGGTTACACACAGGGGAATACTGTGAATGATCCAGTGCAAGATAACTGTGTTCTAGGGGGCTAAAGCCACGGACAACTGACATAAGAGAATTATAAATCCATTAGGTTAACAATTCGTTTAGCACCATAAAGACTTGGGTGATCATCATCGATATACAATGCCTGCTCATCCTTCAAGGCTGAGCAGTAAGACCCATCACAAAAAGCTGGTAAGGGATTGATCTTAATGATTCGGTTTGAATAATTCAGCTCACGAAGCTTCTCAAGAATATAAGATTGTCGTTCAAAATAATAACCAATGGGTGTTGCTTTATCTAAATCCAGTAATGTTTTATCAGAAAAAACACTCATGGGCATGGCGGCAGTACCAAACTCCTTTGGAAGTTCTGGAACCGGGTACAGTATGTATACCGTTTTACCTGCTTCAATCAATTGATCCACACTAGCTTTAAAACTTTTCCAATACAGAAGTCTGGCTGCGCTGGCTGTACGCACCCTTGATGACTTTTCAAAAAGATAATTAGGGTTTTCATCGGGCATCAAGGGATAGGTATAACGGTGTTCTCCAAATAAAAAACGGCTATGACGATAGGCCAATACCACATTCTTAATCTCATCATGTGTAACAAGGTAGTCCATGGACTCCTTAAACCACGCTGTACAACCCGGGTTAATACTTTCAAACAATAAAGAAGGTGGACAGTCACTAAAACTTAAGTGCTTGATACCGATACCCTTAGGTTCCAGTTTTTTCGCCAACGCGTAAGCAAATTCAACACTATGACTATCTCCCAACACAGCCCATTCTACTTTGTCACCAAAATACTCACAGGCAAGTTCTGGTTTCAGGTAATTTTTTCCTCGCGTATGGCAAGCCTTTCTCTTTTCACTGTAGTTTGTAGAAAACTCATAATCCGGTAATGAAAAACGCTGCTCAAAACCCTCAAAATGTTTTCCTGCAAGTGCAACAGACACTAAAAATATGGTAGACACTAAGGCATACATAAAAATCTGGCGTCTGGAAAAGCGCTGCTTATCACGAAAAGGCACTTCAACAAATTTCCATGAAAGATAGCCTAACAAGAGACTTAAGCCTACAGCGACAACAAAAGCCTCGAAAGACGGCGGACCAATGGTTTTCATTCTTAAAAAGGCATACACCGGGTGATGCCATAAATAAACGGAATAAGACATCAAGCCAATCAGCACAACAGGTCGTAATGACAGCAAGCGTGAAACATAACTAGCCTGATTGGCAAACACGATGATGAAACAGGTTCCCAGAACAGGAACAAGTGTTAACAGCCCTGGATAAGGTGTGTGCTTATCAAACATCACCACCGCAAAAATAATCATCAAGAAGCCTAACAAAGGCATGAACTGCCTAATGAAGGCATGATAGTTCTTCTTATCAAGTGAAAATAAAACAATGAGTGCGCCAATCATTAACTCCCATATCCTGCTTGAGGTATGGTAATAATTCATCTTATGAAAACCGATATTTGCGAGGTATTGTGCAAAGGCAAGAGAAGCCAGTGTTAAAAACAGAACCATCCATGGCAGGAATTTCCGTAAGCGCTGATGAAAAAGCATCAGGAATAGTGGATAGATTAAATAATATTGCTCTTCAACGGAAAGGCTCCACATGTGCAATAAGGGTTGCTCGCCAGCATTCGGATCAAAGTAACCCGTGGTAAAGAAAAAGTAGACATTGGAAAAGAAAAGACTCACTGCCAGCAAAGACTTTGAATACCATTCCAGGAGATAAGCTGGCATCAATAGATAAGCAACAAAGGTTGTTACCACTAGCACCAAGGTTAACGCAGGAAGAATCCTTCTAGCTCGGCGTTCATAAAAATTAACCAGTGAAAATTTCTGCTTACTTTGTTCACTCAAAATAATACTGGTTATCAAATAGCCACTAACCACAAAGAAAATTTCAATGCCGACATAACCGCCATCAAAACCGGCAAAGCCAGCGTGAAAGAAAAGCGCTGGCAATACCGCCAAGGCTCTTAATCCATCAATGTCCTTGCGATATTCCATCATCATTTTTTTCTTCAGGAATGAAGGTTTCAGGTATTAACAAGAGAATAATCTCGACTTATGTTTGTTTTCCAGCAACTTATGCTTTGGTTTGATAGGTATGCAAAGCTAGCCCAGGAATCAGTCTTTTACGCACATAATATTCAACCAGTTCAAGTGTAGAAGTATCTTCGCTCGGCAACATTAACAGAGAAAACACACCTCTTGCCCAATATTCCGTCAACTCGCTCAAATCTTCCGATAACTGAGGATAGGCTTCAAAAACACTTTGCAAACACAGATAACTGAATGCCTTGGGTGAATAGTTTTCCTGATCAACATAGGAAAAAAATTCCCGGTTGCTTTGAACAACTTCCTTTAACAAAGGGTTCAGGGGGAGGTTTTGATAGACGTAAAGAAAACCCTGAATAAATTTGTCTTCAAGACCCGAATAATTATCCAGTTCCCTGGAGCAGGATTCTGCCAAACGAAGACCTTCACGAATGAAGGCATCATTCAGCAATTGCTTCTTGTTACTGTAATGATTGTAGACGGACTGCCTTGAGACACCGGAATACTCCACCACATCCTTCACTTTTAAAAGCGCAATTCCCTTGTCTTTTGCCACGGCAACACAGGCATCCAGAAGTCTTTCCTTCATCACATCCGAGGGACTCGGATAATGACCAATACTGAAGCGTTGATGAAGTTGAACAACATCACCATGAGATGCTTGCTTCACTGATTTAGCTGGCTGTTTTTTTTCAGATGCTTTTTGCACCATGACTGCTCCTGAGATTTAAGGCAATAAACCACAGGATTATATCGTGTACATAGCACTTTACAATTTTATGATTTTGTATAGAGCTGATAGCAAGGTCTATAAATAGTCCTTACGAGAAACTCGCC
>JBECKS010000157.1:0-4282 GCA_040235395.1 Pseudomonadales bacterium
TGATTATCTTTTTTAACCAAATATCCTTTTTCGCCTTTTATAGGCGACTCACTTTTTGTAGCAACAAAATACCCAATACACTCGCTGCGCTCGCGGGGCAGGCTCAGTAAGCAAAAAATGCCTGCCCCGCGAAAGTTCTAACCCCTCATCACTGGACACCCAGAATCGTTCCCGACGATGCTGGGCTCAAATTTCATCCTTGAAATTTGCCCCTGATGTTTGCAGGCGTTCTTCAGGGAACTTTCAAGGGGCGCTGGATTTCTTCGATAACCCTCTTTGCAAAGCATATATTTTTCTTACTTGCATGATGTATGAGTGTTAACACCTTCACCGTTTCTGGAGCTGAGACTTGCGTAGAAAAAATGGGCATAAGCGCTAGCCAAAAAGCGACCATAGGGAGCGGTTCTAGCGCGGCCCAGGTTTTTTCAAGCAAGGTGAAGGTAGTCGCGTAGCGACCTTCAGGGTCGGTGAGAAGTTTCTTTGCTAGCTTTCTTTTGAAAGAAAGCTAGTCGCCTATAAAAGGCGAAAATTGATTTGGCTAAGCACGAAAATCTAACTCATTAGTAAATACTATTATTCTGTCATTCCCGCGGAGGCGGGAATCCAGATTTTTAGAAACATGGATTCCGGAGAGCCTGCCCCGCGAAGCGTATTGGGTATTCTTTCAAAAGAAAGCTAGTCGCCTATAAAAGGCGCTTATAGATATAGGCATAAACAAGATAATTAGAAATAAAAAGATGTTAAGAATGACACTTAAGCCCCCAACACCTGCTTCTGAATCGCAATTAACTCCTTAATCCCTTTCTCCGCCAAATCCAGCATATGATTGGATTCATCCCTACTAAAGGTTTCACCTTCGGCTGTTCCCTGAATTTCAATAAAGTGACCATTGTCAGCCATCACTACATTCATATCCGTTTCCGCACTGGAATCTTCATCGTAATCCAGATCCAGCACTGGATGACCTTGATAAATTCCTACAGAAACAGACGCAATCATTTGCTGAAGTGGGTTTTCTTTAATGGCACCTTTATTCATTAGCCAGCCGAGTGCATCAACTAAAGCAACGCAGCTGCCAGTAATAGAAGCAGTGCGTGTGCCGCCATCAGCCTGAATAACATCGCAATCAATGTTGATGGTGTTTTCACCCAGTTTCGTCAGATCCGTACTGGCGCGAAGCGCTCTGCCAATCAAGCGCTGAATTTCCTGTGTTCTGCCTGACTGTTTTCCTCTGGCGGCTTCCCGATTCATGCGACTACCTGTTGAGCGTGGCAACATGCCATATTCCGCAGTGATCCAGCCTTTGCCCTGTCCTTTCAAAAAACGGGGAACCGATTCATCAACACTGGCGGTGCAAATCACCTTAGTACTGCCAAATTCCACCAACACAGAACCTTCGGCATGTTTGGTGAAGTTACGGGTGATGGTGATATCGCGAAGTTGGTCGTTGTTTCTTCCGCTTGGGCGCATGTTCATTTCCTGTTCTGTCTTTCAATGATGAGCGCGCAAGTGTAAAGACTTAAGCTTCGCTTCGCTAGTTCTTGGGCCTTTATGTTAGACTGCCTGTTTTTCGCAGTAGTCTTAAGAAACACATGACATCAAAAATCCGCAGCATGACCGCCTTTGCCCGCTTTGAAGAACAGAGCGAGGCTTTCCATTTAACCTGGGAAATCAAATCCGTTAATCATCGTTATCTGGAAGTTGGCATGCGCTTGCCAGAAAAACTGAGACACCTTGAACAGGAACTCCGTAACCGCTTAAGAAAAAACCTGGGGCGTGGAAAAATAGAATTAGGTTTACGTCTTGAAGAACAGAACAATGCTGATACCGCTTTGCAAGTGGATGAAACACTGGTGAAGCAGCTCGTAAGCGCTAAAGATAAAATTGAAACTTTACTTGTTGCGTCAAATACCGTGAATGCCATCGATATCATGCGCTGGCCCGGTGTATTAAATAGCCCAAGCATGGATACAGAAAAGCTGGAAGGCGCGGCGCTTGCCAGTTTTGACAAACTGCTTTCTGTTTTCATTGAGAACAGGGAAAGGGAAGGTGCTGAGCTGGAACAAATGGTCAGCCAACGTTTGGATAAAATTGCAGATTACGTTGCGCTGTTCAGAAAGAACCTGCCAGAAACTCTGGCCAATCATCGTGAAAAACTGCAAACACGCTTAATGCAGATTCTGGATCGACAAAGCACACAGATTGATCAGGATAGATTGGAACAGGAGCTGGTGATTTTTGCGCAGAAAATTGATATTGAAGAAGAGCTGGATCGCCTTGAAGCCCATGGTCGTGAAGTAGCGCGTATATTAAAAGAAGGCGGTGCGGTGGGCAGGCAGCTCGACTTTCTTATGCAGGAACTCAATCGGGAAGCCAATACCACAGGTTCAAAATCAGCCAGCGCCGAACAAAGTCAGGCCGTGGTGGATTTGAAGGTGCTTATTGAACAAATGCGCGAGCAGATTCAGAATATCGAATAAGATGAGTGATAAAAAAACATTAAAAGGCACACTCTTTATTGTTTCTGCACCTTCGGGGGCAGGCAAGACCAGTCTGGTTGCCCGTTGTCTGGAAGATAATCCTCAACTCAGTGTGAGCGTTTCCCATACCACCAGAGAACCTCGACCTGGTGAAGTGGATGGCAAGAACTATCACTTTATCGATGATGAGCGCTTTGAAAGCATGATTAATGAAGGTGCTTTTCTGGAAAGTGCGAGGGTTTTTGGTAATTACTATGGTACCGCCCAAGCCGAGGTAGAAAGTCAGCTGGCAGCAGGGAAGGACCTGATTCTGGAAATTGACTGGCAAGGTGCGCAACAGATACGCAAGCAGATCAAGAACATCGTTAGCATTTTCATTGTGCCGCCCTCCATGGCGGTCTTGAAAAAACGTCTTGAAAATCGAGCCCAGGATGCTCCCGAGGTGATAGAGGCAAGGCTTGCAGAAGCAAGGGAAGAGATGTCTCATTACCCAGAGTTTGATTATTTAGTGGTGAACGAAGATTTCGAACAGGCCGCTAAGGAACTGAATGCGATTTTTCTGAATGCCCAGATTCTGAAAAATGCAGGAAAAGAAGCCTGTATCAAACTCATGAGTGAATTGCTTGACCCGAATGTGAAATAGAAGCAAGCCTTGTGGTGATTGGCTTCTAGCTTGATGCCCCCCTATTCAAGGCGACAAATTTTTACTAGAATGGTCGCCCTTTTCGAATTGTTTTTTGGTAGATAGAGTAGATAGATATGGCACGTATTACTGTAGAAGATTGTCTTGAACACGTTGAGAACCGCTTTGAGCTGGTACTGGTTGCCGCGAAGCGCGCTCGCAAAATCGTTAACAGCGGAAGAGACCCTTACGTTCCTTGGGAAAATGATAAACCCACGGTGGTTGCCTTGCGCGAAATCGCTGAAGGTTTCCGTCCACAATTTGAAGCGACTGAAATGGAAAGGTCCGACACTTCACGGCTGGATGCCGACCTGAAAGAGGAACTTGCTGAACTCAATGCGCTTGAAGGACTGTAAAGCTAATTCTGTTTCTCGATATTCAACTTTTCAAACAATAAAAAGGGTGGCGCTTTGCCGCCCTTTTTATTTTAGCGCGGGTTATTTTAGCGCGGGTTTTTTAACCGCGGGTTTATTTTCACTCTTTTCATTTTCACAAAAGCCTCTTTTCGCTTAAGGTTTAAGTATGGAAACCTTTCAGCAGCTCGAGCATAAACTTACTACCTATCTTGACCCGATTCACGTATCGGAAATCGAGGCTGCCTATAACTGTGCGCGTAAAGCACATGAGGGTCAGTATCGTCGTAGCGGTGAACCCTATATTACCCATCCACTCGCTGTTGCTTACATTCTTGCTGACATGCATATGGATCATCAGAGTTTAATGGCGGCACTCTTACATGATGTGATTGAAGATACCGATGTGAGCAAGGAATTTATTGCCAATCGTTTTGGGCAGACTGTTGCCGAACTTGTTGATGGTTTGAGCAAGATTTCACAAATAAAATTTGAAACGCGCCAACAGGAACAGGCAGAAAACTTTCGCAAGATGATGCTCGCCATGACCGAAGACATTCGTGTGATTCTGGTGAAGCTCGCTGATCGTTTACACAACATGCGCACACTCACGGTATTACAACCAGAGAAACGTCGACGCATCGCCAAGGAAACACTGGAAATTTATGCGCCCATCGCCAACCGTCTTGGCATGAACAACATGCGTATGGAATTTGAGGATTTGGGTTTTAACGCTTTGTATCCACTTCGTTCACGACGTATTGAGC
>JBECKS010000200.1:0-7372 GCA_040235395.1 Pseudomonadales bacterium
GATTTCATCAGTGCTGAACAGTTAATCGAAAACCTGAATCACGCCACCAAACTCGAACCTAATCTTGATAAAGCCATCAAGAAAGTTGTCATTGCCATTTACAAGGACAAGCTTCACGACACGACCACACCTTCACATTTAATTGGTGATGAAGAGCTGGAAGTGTTCGTTGATAAAATGTTAAGCCTTAATGTGGCGCGTGACGAACTTATTCAAAATGCATTGCATAATAAAATCGTGAAAGAAGTGATTACAGAATTACTGTATTCAGGTATTTCACGTTATATCGCACAAAGTAATGAGCTTGCCAAAAAAGTACCAGGCGCCAAAGCTATGATGAACATCAGCAAAGGCTTCATCAATAAAGCTGCTCCAGGCTTAGAAGAGGGCCTGGAAAAACAAATCAAGAAATACATTGGTATTGCATTGCCTGAGCTATTGGCACAAAGCGAAAAATTTATTGCCAACTCCGTTAGTGATGACGAAATCAAGGATATTGTGAATGAAGTATGGAATGCCTTGAAAGAAAAGCCCATTGCAGGTTTTAAAGATTTTATTTCTGAAGGTGATGTGGATGAAATTACTGACCTGGTTTTAAAACAGGTTCATGCTGACCCCAATGCCGACGGCGACAATAACAAGCAAACCAATGCCCATTACGTTATGGGTTTAACAGAAACAGGCATTAAGACTTTCTATAAAGAATATGGTGGAAAGAAAATCGGTGTGTTAATTGAGGATCTAGGTCTCGATGCAGCCTACATCAATCAGCAATTAATAGGTGTATTGCCTTCGCTGGTTGAAACCTTAAAAACCAATGGCTTGTTGGAGGCGAGATTGCGTGCGCGTTTAGAGAATTTTTATTTTAGTGATGCTGCGCAGGAAGTGTTGGGGGATTAAAGTCATTTCGAACGTAGTGAGAAATCTCTCTCTTTTCGTCATTCCCGCGCAGGCGGGAATCCATTTTACTTTTCTAGTTAATTTCTAGATTCCAGCCTTCGCTGGAATGACAGCAAAAACCAGATTCCTCCTCGCTATGCTCATTCGGAATGACAGAAAAATATAAATGACAAACCCTTAATCACTGCTCAACAAAAGCCCTTTCAATCACGTAGTGTCCTTGATGACCATGACGTGATTCCTGAAAACCACGCTCATTCAAAATCTTCACCGTATCTTTCAACATGCTTGGGCTACCACAAATCATAAAACGGTCTTTTTCTGGCGTGGGCTTCTCAAGGTTTAAATCCAGAAACAGTTTTCCACTCGTCATTAAGTCAGTAAGCCTGCCATTGTGCACATACTTTTCACGGGTCACCGTGGGGTAGTAAAGCAGCTTTTCTTTTACTAGCTCACCAATGAATTCGTTCTTGGGAAGCTCCTTGGTAATGAAATCATGGTAAGCAAGCTCATCAACGGTTCTTACACCATGAGTCAGAATTATTTTGTTGAAACGTTCATAAACGGTTGGGTCTTGAATAATGCTAATAAAGGGAGCAAGCCCAGTACCCGTGCTAATCAAATACAGGTTCTCACCATCAAGCAGGTGATCTGCAATCAGAGTTCCCGTTGCCTTAGTGCTTAAAAGCACCTCATCGCCAGCTTTAATGTTCTGCAAGCGCGAGGTTAGCGGGCCGTTAGGCACCTTAATGCTGAAAAACTCAAGTTCATCAGCATAGTTGGCACTGGCAATGCTGTATGCGCGCATCAGCGGCTTGCCTTCAATCTCAAGCCCCACCATCACGAAATGGCCATTCTCAAAGCGAAAGCTGCTGTTTCGGCTTGTTTTAAAGCTGAAAAGGCTGTCGTTCCAGTTGTGAACATCGGTAATGGTTTCGTGAATGAATTTGCTCATAGTTCCTGATTCCTGTTACTTGGACATATTTCAACAGGAAGTGGTTGATTAGTAAAATTGATAGTTTATATATTTTAAATTAGTTTAGATGATATAAAGCCAGCAGGGTTCTAGTCTCTGTCATTCCGAGCTCTCTATGTGTCATTTCGAGCGAAGCGAGAAATCTGGTTTTTGATAGAAATCCAAATCAAACCCTTATCAACGGTAAATCCGCATACCTGGTTGTATAAGCGGGCGACTTCAGTTTTCTTGCCATTGACCACTGTCTTTGAATGCCTTGCCTGCCTATAAACAAACTTCCCTTGCCGTATTTACGATTTATTGCATCCATGTTTTCCATCACCATAAAATCTTCTTGTCGTTGTGATGAACAGAAAAGGTCGTATTGCACATTATCCTTCTGACTTAAGGCCATTAAACACACGCCAGCTTTTGCATAGGCATAACCTGGTTTAAAAATATCATCAAGCAAGCCAAGTGCTGCTTTAATAATCATGCGGTCATCATTGCTTGGGTAAAGCAATCGTGTTTTAGCCGAATTGAAATAAAAAGGCGGATTGAAGCGAGAGGTTAGCAGCGTAATGTGAACTTCCTGCGTTAAGCTATTTTGCTGCCGTAATTTTTCACACGCCCTTGCCGCATAGTTGGCAATACTTTCTTTTAAATCCTGCTTCTCTTGAGTTTTCTTGCTAAACGAACGACTGCAAATGATTTCTTTTTTTGGCGAAGGCGAAAGTTCCAAAGGTATACAGGCTTCACCATTCAGTTCCCTAATGGTTCTTTCCAGGGTTACACCAAAATCCTTTCGCAAATGTTTCGGTGATTGTTTTCTTAAATCCTCCACCGTAAACACATGATAATGCTCTAGCCTTGCTGAAATTCTTGAGCCAACACCCCAAACTTTTCTAACGGAAATCTTGCTGAATACTTTTGCCCAGTCGTCTGGGTTTTCAATCACACAAACACCATTTAGCTTTTCATATTTTTTGGCAATATGGTTAGCAAGTTTTGCCAGTGTTTTACTTGAAGCAATACCAACTGAAACAGGCATTCGCTGGAATTTCCAGCATTCGTTTTTAATCAGCTCTCCGTGTGCTCTTAAGTTTTTATGCCCACTCAAATCCAGAAAGGCTTCATCAATGCTATACACCTCAATCGCCGCCGCATGACGACTTAATAAATTCATTATCCGTTTGGAAATATCGCCATAAAGTTCGTAATTGCTGCTAAACACATGCACTTTATTTTTTTCCAGCACGTGTTTGATTTTGAAATAGGGAATCAGATCAGGAATATCCAGTGCCTTGGCTTCCTTGGTGCGGGCAACAATACAGCCATCATTGTTGGTTAACACAACAACAGGCTTGCCTCTTAAATCCGGCCTGAAGATTTGCTCGCAGCTGGCATAACAACTATTACAATCCACCAACGCAAACATGGTTTAACAAGCGAAGGCGTAATTCTGTTGCGGGGTAATGCAGTAAGTCACCACACCTTCACAAACAACATCCAGATCGTCAGGCAGCGGTATGGGTTTGTGTTTAGGGTTGGCAGGGCGAAGCTGACGATGTTTCAGGTCGAGAATCTTGATGGTTAGCTCGCCGCCAATCGAAGCAACAATGGTTTCATTATGGCTAGGGGTAATGGTTCTATCGATGATCAACAGCGAGCCATCCAGAATGCCCCGTTCAATCATGGAATCCCCCGTAGCCCTGCCCACAAAGGTTTCAGCAGGGTGCTTGATCAACAGCTCGTTCAGGCTGGGCAGGCTTTCCAGATAGTCACCCGCAGGCGACGGAAAGCCGCACGACAAGCGGGTTTGCAGCAGGCTTAAGGCCTGCTCAGGGCTTTGGCAGCGTGAATACAACAGGCAAACAGGTTTAACAATCATAGGGGTAGCTTATTTCTTAATACTATACGTATGAACAGTATATTATACTAAATCGAATGTTGAGGGGAGGTCAATACAAATTCTTTTTTGTCATTTCGAACGCTCTTTCCCGTCATTCCAGCGCAGGCTGGAATCCAGCCCCTGTCATTCCAAGCTCCCTATCGTCATTTCGAATCCCGCGAAGTGGGTGAGAAATCTCTCTTTACCGTCATTCCCGCGAAGGCTGGAATCCAGTCCCTGTCATTCCGAACCTTCCTCTTGTCATTCCGAACGCGTAGCGGACGCCTACATGGATGTAGGCGGTAGAGTAATGCAGTAGCAATTACCGAGGAATCTCTCTTTTTAACCCTTCAAAAAACAAACCACTTCCGCATATCATGCAGTCAACAAAGGAAAACCCCCATGTGCGGTAGATACACTTTCAGAGCAACACCTAAAAAACTCGAAGCAGAGCCGCAGCCCTGGCAAGACCTATGGGTAAACGTAAAAGTCACCACACCACGCTATAACATTGCGCCCACACAACTTGCGCCCATAGTCACTAACAAAGGCATAAAGGAGTTCGCCTTTGGCGTGCAACCCGACTGGTCAAAAAGCTCACTCATTAACGCCAAATCAGAAAACCTGATGTCATCACGTTACTGGAACCCCAAAGCCGCCATGTTCCCATGCCTCATTCCATGTGATGGTTTCTACGAACCCAAAGGCGAGGCGGGCACCAAACGCCCTTGGTATGCATTCGAACTTGATGACAGCGAACCCTTCTTCATGGCAGGCATGTTCACCGATCAGAATTTTGTGATTATCACCAAAGAACCCAACTCGGTTGTAAAAGATATTCACTCGCGTATGCCCGTTGTTCTTGATTCCAGCCAAGTCGAAACCTGTAAGCTTTGGCTCGATACAACAAAGCCATTAAAGGAAAGAGTAAATGCTTTAATGGAACCCATTGAATATGCCTACCTTTCAAGTTTTCCTGTGGGTGATGCAGTGAAGAACCCGAGGAGTGAGGGGAAGGGTTTGTTTGAGAGGGTGGAAGGCGAATTGAATTTCTAAGAAGCTAAGTCTTAAAAGGTTGTGCTGAGTACTTCTAATAGTTCTTTTGTATGCTCTACTTTGTTTTCGAAGATTTTTGAACCTGAGTTTTTAACACCTGATTTTGGCATTTTTTTCGATGAAAGAGGAAAGTCCAGACCTTTCAGAGAGTTTCTTTTTACGACCCATAACCCTATTGGATAAAACTGCTCATCTAATCTCATTAACCATAATTCTTTCCATTTCGGATGAATTGGAGAAATGGTTGAGGTTTCCGAGAATCCAGATACCGCTTTTACCTGAATGGTATTGATGGTTTTATTTCCTTTGCTGATTTTTATATCCCACCCATGTTGACTTGGTGGACCAAATTCAAGAGTAACCCCTTTGTCTTTATATAAGTGCCTAGCAAAAATCATTGCGTAAAATTCACCAATGGCACCTGTTTTCTGGTCGCATTTGGGAATCAAAGCATTGTTTTCACCTTGAAATTCTTCTAGATTGGCATAGCCATCTGCATATTCATCTATTGCAGCTTTGATTTGTTTGAGCTTTTTATTATTGCTCACGAGTAACTAACGCCTCTTCAACCGCTCTAAACTCTTCTAAAGCCGCTTCCAGTTGTTCAACAATCTCGCTCGCTAGTACATCTGGGGGTGGTAGGTTTTCACTATCTTCCAGTGATTCATCTTTTAACCAGAAAATATCTAGATTAGTTTTATCTCTTGCAGCCAATTGATCATAAGAATAATTACGCCAGCGACCATCTTCATTATCTTCAGACCATGTGGCTTTTCTTTTCTTGGCTAAATACAGTTTTACAAACTCATCAAAATCTTCTTTTTGAAGCTTGTTGGTTTTCAAAGTTTTGTGAATATTAGTTCGATAGTCATAAACCCAAAGTTCTTTAGTCCAGGGTTCTTTTGATGCAGGTTTGGCATCAAAGAAAATTACATTCGCCTTTACGCCTTGAGCATAAAAAATACCTGTCGGTAAACGAAGTAAGGTATGCAGGTTGCAGCGCTCTAGGAGATTTTTTCGAATGGTTTCACCTGCGCCACCTTCAAATAACACGTTATCGGGCACAACAACTGCAGCCTTGCCATTAATCTTAAGCATGTTGGCAATATGCTGAACAAAGTTGAGCTGTTTGTTTGAAGTAGTCGCCCAAAAGTCGGTGCGCTCATAGGTAAGTTTTTCCGCTTCGGCCTTACCACTTTTTTCATTAATCACAGTGATTGAACTTTTCTTACCAAAAGGTGGATTGGCCAACACCATATCCACTCGATCGTTATCACCAACTTCTTTGGCAAGTGCATCTTGGCTAATGACTGGACATTCACCATCAGCACTTCCTATACCATGTAAATATAAATTCATGGCACATAAACGGGTTACGCTATCAACAATGTCATTACCCCGAATGGCGCTCTCACGTAAATGTTTCTGTTCTTTTTTAGAGTTAGCCTGTGGTGCCATGTAGTCATAAGCGGCTAATAAAAAACCACCTGTACCACAAGCAGGGTCGGCAACGGTATCCATAACATTGGGTTGCATCACTTCAACCATTGCTTGAATCAGTGGGCGAGGGGTGAAGTATTGGCCAGCACCACCTTTAACATCCTGTGCGTTACGCTCTAACAAGCCCTCGTAAATTTCACCTTTCACATCCACGGGCAGGGTAGACCATGCTTCCTTTTCAATCATCTTGATCAGGCGCTCAAGTTTGGCTGGGTCTTGAATTTTGTTTTGGGCCTTTCTAAAAATAGTGCCTAACATACCGCCTTGCTTTCCTAATTCTTCTAATGTGTGGCGGTATTGGTTTTCCAAGGCATCACCATCAAGCTTAACGAGGCTTTTCCAATTAAATTTTTTGGGTACAGCAACAGCTTGACCTGAACTTTCACGTTCATCAGCCATTTTTAAAAAAATAAGAAAGGTGATTTGTTCTATATAGTCACCGAACCCACGCCATCATCACGAAGAACGTGGGCATAGTTCCAGACTTTGTTAACGATTTCTGATGCGCTCATAAGTAGTTTTCCAGTTTAAACAGCAATGCTAGGAATCATGTCCCAGATTCTTCCTTCAAGTATTCTTCCATTTGCTTTCTTGTTGCGTTTAATGCCATCCTGGCCCCAGGTTCCCCATTGTTTAAAAAAGAAATCAACTCCAGCTTTTTCACATTGATTGCGAAGTTTAAGTACCCAGGTTTTATCCATTGGTCGAGCTTTTAAACCCGATTCACCGCCAACAATTACCCAGTGAATGCCAGAAAGACGAATACGACCTAAATCTTCTAACAACGGTTCGATAGAAAGAAAGCGCGTTGAAGCGTCTATTTCAAGTAAGTCATTGATTCGAGGTTTACCATATTTTTTATCTTCTACAGAAACACCGAGCCACGCATTGTCGGGTACGTGTCTGGTTTTAAAATACTCTTTCATTCTGCCGCTTCTCTTCGTCAGAATTTGATAGGTGTGATGAGGTGTTTTTTCAATAACATCCATTACTCTATCTATAAAATCAAAGGGCACACCTTGTTGAAATAGATCACTCATGGAGTTTACAAAATACATGGTTGGTTTTTT
>JBECKS010000201.1:0-4983 GCA_040235395.1 Pseudomonadales bacterium
GTATTGCTCCAAACTCTAACTAAGAAACTGGACTCGGTATTGGGGGTTGGTCAGGGATAACCGGATGCTCACTCATTCCTGGGCTCCAATTGCAATAGTTACCTTAAATAACGAGCAATAATCATGCCTTTTGAAAATTCGTGTAATTCCCCCGCCGCACAATAAGTGCCAGTTCTAATCGCACTAAAACAGTACCTGGTATGCCATATAATAGGGCTTAGTTTTTACGCAATGGGTACAAAGATATTCAGGGTCAGCGTATTAGGGCGCAGAGAGAAGTTTCAAATTTTTTGTGTAGTGCATTTTGTTTTTTGAAAAAATACAACAGTGTTAAATGTCGGTTTAACAATTCTGCTTAAATCGAGGTTTATTTATTTCGTCAAAATTTCATAAAGTATTAATGCACTACCCTCAGCCAATTCGCCACCTACATCATGTTGTTCGGTATCAGTGCTGCAATATAAATGGCAGATTCATTACACTTTTTTTAGGTGCTTTTTATTGAAAATTAATGTGTATTTCTGCTTCAAGCCCAATTACTATGGCTATCCAGTTGATTTTCAGGCTGGCTAATTAATCGCAGTGGTAGCGGTTAATCGAGAATTAAAACAATAAAAAGGAGACTGATAATGATTAAGAAACTAACGATTGGGATGGGTGTAACTTTAGTGGCGCTGTCAGGTATGGCTTCAGCTGATATGTCTTATACCTGTAAGCATGACGTTCAAAAACGTTTGATTAAAGTGATTTATGAAAGTGCTGAGGCCAAAGTGCCTTGTAAAGTTGAATACACCAAGGAACATGGTGAAGAGCCCAAGATTCTGTGGGATGCCCAAAACCAGGAAGGTTACTGCGAAGAGAAAGCAGCAGCTTTTGTAGAGAAGCAAAAAGGCTGGGGTTGGGAGTGTGCAGCAGATGCTATGGAAGAAGCTGCCGCAGCAGAACCTGCAGAAGAAGCATCTGAAGAAGCAGCATCAGAAGAAGCAAGCGAAACAACTTCAGAAGAAGGCGCTATGTAAATTGAGTAGAGGGTCAGTGAAATACGCTGACCCTCTTACTCTCTCAATCATTTCTCGTTCTGAACAATTCCCTTCATTAAAGCAACAATTTCATCAACGGTTTTATTTTTTAGCTGCAAGGACAATAGTAAGTTTATTCGACGCTCGATTTCATGAATAACTGTATTAAATGCGGCCTCAATTTCTTCATGACTACCTTTAACTTTACTTGGATCTGGCAAACCCCAATGTACTTTTGGCACATTGCCAAGCCATAGCGGGCAAGTTTCACCCGCTGCAGAATCACACACGGTTATCACAATATCAGGGGTGAAGTTTTCAAGTTCGTTCCAGCTTTTACTTGTTACACCCTCTACGTCATAAGCAGATTTTTTTAAATACTTGAGTGTAAGAGGATGTGGTGCATCTGCTGGCTCGCTGCCTGCACTGGCAGCATAAAAAACACCATTAGCCAGTTTATTGGTTATGGCTTCAGACAGAATGCTTCGACAACGGTTATGGGTGCAGATAAAGAGTAAATTCATTTCAGGAATAGCCTCGTGAAATCCTGAAAGCAGATTTCAAAATTAATTAATTTTTTCGCTTTCGAGTGTTAAAACCGTTGAACCAGCTGCAGGCTTTAGTTCCAATTCCGTAGAGAAGGGATGGATTTTTCCTTTAGCATCAATTTCAAATAAAGGAATTCTGTTTTCTCCGTACATGTCGAGAAAGTTTTCCCAGGAAAATTCCTCGGTAAGTTTTGTGCTTTTCATTTCAGCATCACGAAATGCCAAGGCATTAAGTTTTGAATAGGTAATTCCTTCGCCAAAAAGAGGAACACCTTCATAGCCAGAGCCTGTTTTATGTTGTTCTTTTTCGTTGAGTTCACTGGTGTTAGAAAGACGAAAAATATTCTGGCTTCCGAAGTCAGAGCGAAAGTGAATAGCTGAAACAATGTTCAGATGCCGTTGGTGAGACATGGCAAGTAAATGACCAATGCCGGTTATATCTAGATGCAAATCTGCATGTTCAGAAGCTGGGTTTCCATAATAGGTTTCCAGTCCAGCCATTCGAGCATCTTTAATGTTGTCACTGTTAGTATCGGCAAGCACACATCTAAAGCCATGTGCAGTAAGCTCCTTGGCGAGTATGCGTGCAAATCGATTGGCGCCAACAATAAGAAAACCAGATGGCGAGGGTGATGCCAATCCAAGCAAACGCGCAACATAACCTGCAGTAAAACTTTGTGAAACCACAGTGCCAATGATGATGCCGAAGGTGAGTGGTACAAGCAGTTTGGCTTCTTCATAACCGACGGCAATTAAGTTGTCTGAAAACACTGCTGAAATCGCAGCAGCAACAATGCCTCGTGGAGCAATCCAGGAAAGCAATGCACGTTCTTTCCAGCTGACATCCAATCCAAAAGTGCTAACCAGAATCTTTAAAGGTCGTGCAACAAACTGAAGTATTAACAATAAAAGAATGACCGAGCCTGAAATATCCATAAGTTGTTTCAGGTCGATTCTTGCTGCGAGCACAATAAACAGCATGGAAATTAACAACAGGCTCAGGTTTTCCTTGAAATTAAGGATGGGGTGAATATCCAGTTCGGTTCTATTAGCGAGCCACATGCCCATCACTGTTACCGTAATCAAGCCTGATTCATGGGCAAGATAATTTGAGCCGCTGAAAGATAAAAGCACAGCGCTCAGTGTTGCAAAGTTGTGTAAATATTCGGGAATGAAATTTCTTGTTAAGAGATAACCCAGTAACCAGCCAGAAAATATGCCGATGGCAATACCAGTAAAAACAGTCTGAAAAAACAGTAAAAATATATTGGAAATGGCGAGTTGTTCTGCACTTAAGAGAATGAACTCATAAGTAAGTACGGCCATGAGTGCGCCAATGGGATCGATGGCAATGCCTTCCCAGCGCAGTATGTTGGCAATTTTTGCTGTAGGGCGAACGCTGCGCAGCATAGGAACAATAACAGTAGGGCCGGTTACAATGACGATAGCGCCAAACAGGGTGCTGATTTGCCACGAAAAATCGAAAATTAAATAAGTTGCGCAGGAGACAACCAACCAGGTAACCAGTGCGCCAATCGTTATCATGCGTTGAACAATTTTTCGCACTTCCAGTATTTCGCTGGTTTCCAGGGTAAGGCTGCCTTCGAAAAGAATGATAGCAACAGCTAGAGAAACCAATGGTAGCAGCGTGGAACCAGGAAGTGCTTCAGCAGGTATTAAACCAAGCCCGGGGCCAATGAATAAACCTGAAAGCAGAAGAAAAAGAATGGCAGGCAGTTTTACACGCCAGGCAATCCACTGACATGCCATGGCAATGGTTAGTAAAACGGGAATAAGAATCGCTGCGTTCATTTTTTATTATGTTGCTTAAGAAGGTGGTGCGTTGTGGTCAAGTTGGTAAAGCGCATCATGCTCAATTTGTTTTTCGATGTGATCAGCAAAACCTTCTCCAATTTCTGTATAGAAGTTAAAGACTTCTGTTGCACCTGCTTCCATTAATTGATTTTCTTCATCGGTATATTTTGCAATAGCTGCAATGGGTTTGTTGCAATCAATGGCTTTCAAACGTTTTATCACTTGAAGATTGGCCTGCACATTAGGTAAGGCAAGCATCACCAGTTCAATGTATTCACCATTATGCATTTTTTCCCAGAAGTCTGTATCAACGGGATCACCGTGCAAAACCTTTCTTCCTGCTTCGCGATGGTGCTCAATGGTATTCAAATCAAAATCCACACCAATAACAGCATCTCCATATTTTTCCCTGAGTCTGTCATAAGCACCTGCACCAACACGCCCCATACCAAAAACAACTATGCTTGCTGATTGAATATCTGAAAGCGAATCATCAGCGAGTCGCACTTTCTTCTCAAAACTCAACAAACGATTTTTAAAACGAATATAAAGTTGTTCATCCTGCCGACTTAACAAAGAAGACACAACAAAAGAAAGCGAAAGTGCAACAGCCATAATCACTAACCAATCCTCGCTAACCAGACTCAAGGAGCTACCAATAGCAATCACAATCAAGCCAAACTCACTGAAATTGGTGAGGCTCAGGCTTGCTAGTAGGGAAGTTCTCGAACGCAGGTTGAGCGCTGTCATTAACCAGAAAAACAATGTTGATTTTAAAAATATTAGTGGTACTAGCAACACACCAATCGAAATGGATTGCAGGGTGAATTCGCCTGTCATGCCAATGGAAAGGAAAAAGCCCACCAGAAAGAAATCCTTAAAGGAGAGCATCGATTTAGCGAGCTCACTAGACTTGGGCAAGGATGCAAGCAGGGCACCACATATCAATGCTCCCAAGTCACCTTTAATACTGGCAAGCTCAAACAGTTCAGCTGAACCTAAAGCCAGGGTAAAGCCAAGCAAAACGAGCAGCTCACCGTGACCAGATTTTTCCAGTAAATAATTAATGACAGGTCTTGCAGGGAAAAATAGTAGAAGCGCAATTGCCCAATAGCTTGGAAATTTCGCCATGGAAATAGCAATAAATCCCACAGCCATTAAATCCTGCATGATTAAAATACCAATGGAAATTCGCCCATGAAAAGAACGCATCTCACCTTTTTCTTCGAGGGATTTCACCGCGAACACAGTGCTGGAAAAACTGAGTGCAAATGAAATCAGCAAAGCTTGAGTCAGGTTCATGTCTGAAAATGCAGGCACTAAAGTAAATAAACCAAAGAGTAAAAGTGCACTCACAGAGAACACAAAAATCAGACTTTGTGCACTGGCTACTAACCAGATTTGAGGTCGAAGCAGGGTAGAAAAATGTAATTTCAGCCCAACAGTAAATAACAGCAGGGTGACACCTAAATCTGCAACCTTTTGCAAGGTAGAGCCTGAGCTAAACCCCAGTTGGTTAATGACGAAGCCTGCCAACAGGAAGCCAATGAGTGGAGGAAGACCAAACAGCTTAACGCCCAAGCCAAGTGAGAAGGCAATGA
>JBECKS010000213.1:0-3552 GCA_040235395.1 Pseudomonadales bacterium
GACGAATGTTAGTAGTTGAATACAAAGGCTCGCACCTAGCCGATGGTAGTGATACTGCTGCAAAAAATGCAGTTGGCAAATTATGGGCTTCGCATGGCGGTAAAGGTTATTTATTTTTAATGGCCGTAGATGCCAAAACACATGCCAATGGTAGAAATGTTCGGGAACAGCTCATTGATATTATTGAGTCATAATTTGAAGTGAAATTCAGTTTTAGTAGTACCGAAAGCTGTACCAGTAAGAAATTAATATAAATTTATTCTTAAAAATCAATTAATTAGGCTTTAAGTTATATTCCCGCCATCCCACCAAATGAAAAAGGCCTTGCTTCCGAAAGGAGGCAGGGCTTTTTTAGTTTGTGATTTATCTTCAAATCAAAGAAGAATGATTAGGGCAATATGGATCAAACTTTACCAGGACCACGATATATCCGCGCAACCATCTGATCCAGAGCCCACCTAACCAGACCAGGGAAAAGCCTGTTTAAGAAAGCTCCCGCCGATGCAGAGCTTCCAACAGGTATGATAAACCTGTCTTTTTTCAAACCCTTCAATGTCGCCTTAAGAACCTGATCCACACTTAACACACCAGCAGACCTTACCAGCGTTTTATTTTCTGGCGTTCTACCATCACTAATTCCCTCAACCATTGGACCTTCAAACTCTGGCGGGCAAACTACATGAACTTTTATTCCTTGCGGTTTTAATTCGTAACGTAGTGCTTCGCTGAAACCTAAAACCGCGAACTTGGATGCACAATACGCGGTATAACCAAAGGCTCCAAAAAAAGATGCCATGGAGGCGATGTTAACGATATGTCCTTTGCTTTGTTTTAAATAAGGTAAACAGATTTTGGTCATATTCACCAAAGCAAGATAATTCGTTTCATTGACAGCACGAAAGGTTTCCATGCTAGTGTTTTCAAAATAACCTTCAGAAAGAATACCTGCAGAGTTCACCAGAATATCAATCGTTGAAAACTTGTTCGCAATTTCATCCACCACTTTCTGAATCGTTTCATCCTTACTCAAATCTACGGAATAAATTAATACACTTTCGTTATTTGCAGCTGATGCAAATTTTAAGATCTCTGCTTTAGCATTAACTAATTTCTGTTCGTTTCTTGCAATCAATGCAATCTTCGCGCCCTGCTTGGCAAAGTTTTTTGCTAAGGCCAAACCTAGACCCGAAGAACCACCCGTAATCACAACTGATTTGTTTTTCACTTCCATGATTATTTCTTCCTTTGATAAGTCAGATAACTATAGGGGAGCTCACCATCAATATCTTCTCTCGCTACTTCTTGGAATTTATCAAGAGAAAATTCAGGAAAAAAGATATCGCCAGCAATATCCTTATGTATAACTGTTAAATAAAGTGTATCGGCAATATCCAAAGTATCTCGGTAAAGTTGGCCTCCACCCGCAATCATGATTTCCTTTTCATTTTTATATCGCTCAAGAATGGCGTCCAAGGAATGAAAAACTTCACAACCTTCTGCCTTAAAGTTTTTATCACGCGTAAGAATAACATTGGTTCTATTCGGCAAAGGCCTACCAATTGAATCATAAGTTAATCGACCCATCACCATCACCTTCCCAGTAGTGAGCTCTTTAAATCTCAACTGCTCCCCTTTGATTTTCCAGGGAATATCAAGACCATTTCCAATCACTCTGTTTTGAGCCATTGCTGCAACTAGGGAAATTTTTGACACGGCTTACCTCGATAAAAATATCAGTATTGAAGGCTAGTGATTATACACAGCCACCAAAGCCAATGAAGTTGTAAATCTGGAAGATGAAAACTAGACTCACAACTCTCAATATTTTAGCGAACTTCAAGAAAGGAAAATGACATGAAAACAAGAGCCGCTGTTGCCTGGAAAGCCGCTGCACCCCTCAGCATAGAAGAAATTGATTTGGAGGGCCCAAAAGCTGGCGAAGTGCTAGTAAGGATGGTGGCAACGGGTGTTTGTCACACAGACGCTTTCACACTAAGCGGAGAAGACCCAGAGGGTATTTTTCCTTCGGTGTTAGGGCATGAAGGCGGCGGTATTGTTGAAGAAGTTGGTGAAGGTGTAACAAGTGTTGCTGTTGGTGATCATGTGATTCCACTTTACACACCAGAATGTGGTCAGTGTAAATTCTGCTTATCAGGTAAAACCAATTTATGTCAGGCTATTCGAACAACACAAGGAAAAGGCTTGATGCCCGATGGCACAAGCCGTTTTTCATTTCAGGGAAAACCAATCTTCCATTACATGGGCACATCAACCTTCTCTGAATACAGCGTTATGCCAGAAATTGCTGTTGCTAAAATAAATAAAGCCGCTCCCTTGGATAAAGTCTGTTTATTAGGTTGTGGAATCACTACTGGCATTGGTGCGGTATTAAATACCGCGAAAGTTGAACCAGGCTCAAGTGTTGCTGTTTTTGGCTTGGGTGGTATTGGGCTGAGTGTTATTCAAGGTGCTGTGCTTGCGAAAGCAGAACGTATTATTGCGATTGATATCAACGAAGATAAATTTGAAATGGCTAAACAGCTCGGCGCTACGGATTGCGTTAATCCAAAAAAATACGATGCCAATATTCAAGATGTTATTGTTGAATTAACTGATGGCGGCGTAGATTATTCTTTTGAATGTATCGGCAATGTAAACACCATGCGCTCAGCACTTGAGTGTTGCCATAAAGGTTGGGGAGAATCGGTAATTATTGGGGTTGCAGGTAGTGGTCAGGAAATCAGTACGCGTCCATTCCAGTTAGTGACAGGCCGCGTATGGAGAGGCACGGCTTTTGGTGGCGTTAAAGGTCGTAGCCAACTGCCAGATTATGTAGAGCAATATCTAGCAGGGAAAATAAAAATTGATGCTTTGATTACTTACACCATGCCTCTAGCAGATATAAACAAAGCTTTTGATCTAATGCATGAAGGGAAGAGCATTCGCTCTGTGATTATTTACTAGCGTTTATAAAAATTATTCATGCAGTCTTCTCCATGAAACGCTCACCATTCTGAATCGCCATTGACCTGACTTTTTCCATGTGCGCGATTGCAAGTGGATTAATGGTCTTAAACCATTTCTTTGGCTGTAAAGCCAACCAGATCATTTGTCCATAATCACCAGGCAACTGAGGCGCTTCTTCATAATGTCTTAGTATCTGGTAGCGACGACTTGGATAGGCGTGGTGATCGGAATGCCTCATTAGATTCAACATAGTTGCTCGAGCCCTGACATTCCAGGAATGTAGTGGTGTAACTCGCTCATAACGTCCATTTTCCAGCTTGCTTCTTTCTAGTCCGTAATGTTCGATGTAATTAATAATCTCAAGCAACACAACAGCAACGATTGCTTGATAAATGAAGAACACAGCTCCTATTGCTCCACTGACAAGATAAGCAAGCAACAAAAAACTAAAAGTTAGTAACGCATAACGAAGTAATTCATTTTCCCAGCTATACCAAGGCAAACCCTGTTTCTTGAGTCTTTCGTTTTCAAGGCGATAACCGTTATATAAATTCCTGACAATCGCCTGAGGCACAAAGGCATAAA
>JBECKS010000050.1:0-4404 GCA_040235395.1 Pseudomonadales bacterium
ATGAGCCGAAGGATCTTGATAATTTCTTCTGGTTGGTAACGCTTTCTTGCCATGTTGACCTCCTAAGTCAGTAGTTTAAGCTAATTCCTAACTTAAATACTGGACTCGTTTTAGGGGGTCACCTCAATAGGCAAGCGCATTCACACCTTTTTCCAGATCATGATAAATCTGGGTGAATTCTTCAGTAAGTTCATAGCGGAATTCAGTGCCAAGTAAACAGTGACTTGCGGTATTGATGGTGAGTTGTTTCATTTCCTCAACCAGATCGATTTCACCTTCATCGCCCCACTTTGCCATCATGTCTTTCACTTCAATATTGATGGTATTGGCATGCATGCGCATGGCTTCCATCCTGAGTGAAGGCAATAACATTCTTAACTGTTGGTTCTTAACATCATTGGTAGCATCGAAAAGAATGCCTTCACCAAAAATTGGCACCATTAATTGATAGGCAGCTGACTGATCGAGCTGCTCATCAGAAGACTTATAGAAAATGCCGCTGGCCTCATCACCCATTAACAGAATGATGCGTTGATTGAACATTTTGAATTGAACAATTTCACCTGTGGTATCTGAAGCTCGCTTCATGAACTCATAGGGATTCCTGGCGAAGTTGACGATTTGGCCCAGTAAAGGCCAGCCACCCTTGAGCTTTGGTGGTTCTATAAACGTGCTTGAGGCGTCAGTCATAAACAGCTCTTCATTATGTTGTTGTCGTTATTTAAGCCTAGTGACTTCTAACCTGCCCTTATCGCTTCTTTTAGCCTTTTTCGGATAGCAGATTATAAAGACTTTACAAATTGACTAAAACTGTAAAGTCAGGATAATAAACCCATTAACAAAGTCAATGCAAGCAGGTTTTGGAATCGAGATGTTAGTAGAAAGCACGCAAAGCAAAATCATCGAAAGTGCCCTGAAATGCCTGGGTGAGAAAGGCCTTGGAAAGGTTACCCTGAACGATATTGCACAAGGTGCCGGCGTCAGCAGGCCCACGGTTTATAGCTATTTCAAGGACAAGAACGACATTATCCAGTTTGCCCTGCTTCAATCAGCCTATGCTTTGGTCGATGACATCATTAACCATGTGGAAAAGTTTGAAACGCCACAGGAAAGGATCATTGAAGCCATGTTAATGGGCCTGAAGCGTTTGCCACAGGAAAATTATCTAGCGCTGATTGCCGACCCTTCCATTACTCAATTGATTAATGAATTTGCCTTGGTATCCAAAGAAGGCAATGAACTGTTACAGCGTATTTTTGCTAGCGCAACATGCAATCAAATACAGGATGAAAATGAACTCAATGAAATCATTGAAGTGTGTACACGCATGTTGCTGTCACTTCTGACACTAAAACCTGCCAAAAGCCGTAATCAGAAAGAGCAACGTGCATTTCTGGAAAAGCGTTTATTACCAGCTTTGGGGTATTAACAATCGTCGACACCCTCTACTCCGTGAATGAAAAGAGAGATTTCTCACATACATTCGAAATGACAGGAATAAAAAAAAGGGTGCCATGGCCAGGGACTTTTGTTGCGCTAAAGGCTTCTCGCAAGCGCCCTTCCCTTGAGGGTCATTCCTGCGAAAGCAGGAATCCAGTGAATTTCAGAGTTAATAGATTCCTGCTTTCGCAGGAATGACTGGTATAAAAAAAGGGGCGCAGATGCGCCCTTCTAATTTATGGCCGTGAGTCTGTCAGGGGTTACTCAGCTTCCTATCTTCAGCATTAGGAATGCCATAAATGAATCAGAGAATAGAGTTAAATACTAACGATTCAACACATCATCTTTAACACTTGCCGCAATTGCAGCAACTTCGGCTATGTCCAGGTGACTCACACCTAATTCTGTAAGTGTTTCTGCAAGCAATTCAACAACCGCATTAAAATGCCCTTCCTCCAAGCCCAAATGGGCATGCGCAGAACGCATATCTTTGCCTGTATAATTATTTGGCCCACCAAAAACCATCGTTAAAAATGCCTTTTGTTTTTGAGCCTGAGCAGACATATCGAGATCAACAAAAAAATCACGCGTCCTGTCATCTGCAATTATTTTTTCGTAAAAAATATCTACCGCGGCATTAACCGCTTCTTCGCCACCTAGGCGCTCAAAAAGACTTCTCATCCTTATCTCCTATCAGTTGATTTTATTATTTAGATTGAAAAAAATGTCTGCATTGGTTTCAGCTAGTTATATATTGGTTTGCAAATAAAATGGTGTCTTCAACTAAGACATCTACCATTAAAATATGGTTTAGCGACAAACTCGCCATATAAGTTTTAGTAAGTTTTCCTAATGTTCTATCCCTGTAAGGATCTGAAAGAACAACTCTTCCCTCTTTCAACTGCCTAAGTTCAAGTGCCAAAGGAAAATAAGGTCGATGGGACCAATTTCGCCCACTAAAGTCGGGGTTTAACTTTACCTTTCCATCACTTAGTTCGTAATTTGGCGAAACCTGATCTGCATCCATGGTACAAATGTAATATCTTAAAACCCCGATTTTCATAGCTTCTTCAATTTCATTACATCCAAGCCTGTTTGTAATCAAACATTGTTCACATGACATCGCACCACAAGCTTTTATTTTCTCTGCAAGATTCTTCACAGTTGAAAAAATCAACCTATTATGTGAAATGGCACGGTTAACTAGCTCTCTCTTTCGATTCAAATAGCTGGCTTTTAATTCTTTTGTGGTTTCAACCGTTGAGTCTGTCGAAATACTCATTTTTAATGCCGGGTGAAAAATCCAGCCTTGAATAAAATCAGCGCCACACTCGATTGCAAAATGAAATTCTTCTTCAGTTTCAACGCCTTCACAAATAATCTGGCAGCCGCTTCGTCTGGTTAACAAACCCAGGCTCAGCGCAACATCGGCTTTAAAACCACCCTTACAAGCATTTTTTAACATGCCCATATCTAGCTTGATAAAATCAGGTTCCAACTCAGCAACACGATCGAGTTGTGAAGCCCCTGCCCCAAAATCATCAACAGCAACTTTAAGACCATACTCACGATATAAAGCTCTTAGCCTTTTAAGCTTTGATATATCACCACCAATTTCCGTGATTTCAATAATAATTCTTTTCGGGTCTATGCCAATTTCTTCAATCATAGTAATAGTTGGCACAACAGAATTTTCCTCAAGCTTTTCAATCCATATTGGTGAAATATTAATAGTAAGAAAGCCTGCATCAGAATCCTCATGATGCTTCTGTAAGGCTAGTTTCCTTATATGCCTATCAATTTCTAAAGCCTGTTCTTGAGGCAAACTTCCGCTAGATATCAATGGGCCCGCCGTAACAACTTCTCCAGAGGAAATCATCCTTCCTAGCGCTTCATAACCTTTAATTTTCCCATCGGTTAAATCGATGATGGGTTGATAATATGGGAAAAAGTTTTCCATTCAGACTACCTAGGCTCCCAATTGCGCTTCAGTACTGTTTAAAACTCCATTTACAGTTTCTATCAATCTACATTTGATGCCTGAGGTTTCTTTTCGAATAAAGCCATTAGCGCCACACTCACGCGCCAACAATCTTAATTCACTTTCTGTTTTTCCTGAGTAAAGGTAGATGGGTAAATCCCTGGCTCTTGTATTTTTAAGCGATTTAACTGAGTCAGTCCCCACAAAACCATCAACCTCAACATCCATTAGGATCATGTCTGGTTTCTGCTTAAGAACAATACCTAAAATCCAGATATGTTCTGAGGTGATAACACTATATCCTGCCCTCTCCAGAAGACCTTTTGCATAGATGAGCTGAACCTTACTATCATCCACTACAAGTACAGTTTTGGTATTCATGACGAAACTCCACAAATTAATGGTCAATACCCTTCGAACAAGATTTTTTTCTGTCTTAAAAACGCAGCGACAATTTTCGCTATTAGCGTTTCATCTTCATTACCCTCTACCAAGATATTTTCAAACAAAATAATTGCTCTGTTAAAATCTTTTTCGCTAATCTCCAGAGTCTGAATTTTTATCTTTAAATCTGGAGAAACGAGCAAGCTCTCTTTAACTAAAATCTCGAAAATCCAGCTCATCATTTTTTCACGAGTTTGTTCGGCTAAAACCCTTTCAAAAACCAATGACAATTTCTGATCCTGTTTCACCAAGTCTGAAAACAGAATGAAGTAGTTTTCTATAACTTCTTTGCCTCCAATACTTTCCAATAAGGTTTCCATAATTTTTAAAAATTAAAACATGGCTACACAAAGATTGACTCTTCAACAACTTTACAGATATCTGTAAGTGGCAAAACCGACTTTATTGATCCCGAATTAATTGCCATTTTTGGCATTCCAAATATCACACAACTTTCTTCTGACTCAGCTATCGTCAGCACACCGGCTCTATAGAGTTTTTCAATACCCTTGGTTCCATCATCGCCCATTCCAGTCAAA
>JBECKS010000254.1:0-1217 GCA_040235395.1 Pseudomonadales bacterium
GGCTGCCTCAAAATCCAGCCAACGCTGGTACCTCGCTTTTTCATCAAAAATTTGCGTCAACTCAACTGTGCTGAACACAGTTGGATTTATCACAAAGTCAATAGGGTGGGCAGGCATTGTTATATAGTCTCGGTGAAATAGACAAAACAGCTATCAGAGGCCGTAAAACCACCTTATATGTCCAATGGACCATATGGTCTGGCTTCTGGATATATGGGGGCTTCCGAGCATAGCCTCAACGCGGCTTCCCTTGTTGTCACTCCATCTTGCTGGCTACGCTTTATGATTTTTTTGACTATTTTGCGCATCCTGTTGTTCACGTGATTCAATACTTCCTGTGCAGAAGGCTCGATCTCGGGACCAAACAGACCATCCATGGACAAGGAGCCGCCACATCCTGCTACAAAATCCGGGATAATAATGATGCCTCGGTCATTAAGCATTTTTTGCGCTTCTTGGGTGACGGCAAGATTGGCACCGGTGACAACGGCCTTTATCTGCATGGCGCCAGCATTATCCGCAGTAATGGCATTCTCAATGGCGGCTGGAATGAATACATCACACTTCACGTCATATATTTGGTTTGGATCTCCGTACCGCCCACTTATCCCGGAACTTGGAATAAGCCCCACGTTACCGCACTTTGTTGGCAGTATGGCCTTTATATCAAGCGATTCATTATTGGTACTGATGAGACTCTTTTCTTCATCAGCTATGGCTATAATTTTAATCCCGGCTTCGTGAAGAGTATAAGCAGCAGCACTGCCCAACCCACCAAAACCCTGAATGGCCACCGTCGCCTCCTGAAGAGGAATATTAAGAAACTCAAGCGCCCCCCGGCAGGCGGCGGCGAGTCCAAAGCCCGCGCGAATCCTACCGACCGTAGCATGCCCGAAAGGCTGTTTCAGTACCCTGTAACGCTTAAGGAAAGAAGGCAGATCATAACCCTGGGCTTTGGCTATGGCCATTTTGACCGCAGGGATAGACAGTCTTTCGGCAATAGCTTCAAGTTCGCACATTGTCGTATTCAAGTCGGGTCCTAGAGAATAGCGCTCCATAACTAAGGGACGGATAGCGCGGATAAAACGGTACAGCGCCTCTTTCTTTCCAGGTGAGTGGGGGTCGTAATCGATGCCGCACTTGGCCCCGTCCGCCCTGATGCCGGCTATTCGCATCTTGCTTGTCATGTTGCTGGCCAAATCACGCACGCAGTCAAG
>JBECKS010000119.1:0-12166 GCA_040235395.1 Pseudomonadales bacterium
ACCACCGCGGTTTTCGTGGAATTGAAATTCGCTGAGGAAGTCCTGCGCAAGGCCAGGGTATCGTTGTTGTTGATTGTACCCGCCACGCTCGTGAAGGCCCCACCGTTGATGCTGTATTCACCGCCACTGACGGAAATCGGTGTAGACGCTACGATACCCGTGACACTTTCTATTGAAGAAGTGTACGGAGTTGAAAGATCGGCATTGGTGACATCCACAAAATCAAAAGCATCCGGGTCGACATCATCCTTGGTAGTGATCGTAAAGGTGTCCGACTTGTCGGCAATGGTCAGCACCACATCCACAAACAGGGAATAATCATCTGAGGTGCCCCTTACCCTGACACCCTGAAACGGGGAAACCATACCGGGCGCTGAGGTGAAGGCACCACCACCGATGCTGTACTCACCACCTACAATAGAAATCGCCACCGGTGTTTTAATTCCCTGAACAATACTCAGGTTTGATGTCACCACGGTGAAGGGTTGTGCGTCCGTTACATCATTGAAGGTGAACTGGTTAACGATATCATCCTTCTTCGTGGTGATTGCAAAATCAACCTCAGTAATATCACCAATGGTCACTACCACTGAGTTGGTAGAATTAAAATTCGCTGAGGAAGTCCTGCGTAAAGCCAGGGTATCATTGTTGTTGATTGTGCCCGCCACGTTCGTGAAAGCACCACCGTTGATACTGTATTCACCGTTTTTAACGGAAATCGGTGTACCTGCCACAATGCCCGACACCACTTCGGCAACGGAGGCATATTGCGTTGAAGGATCAGCATTAGTGACATCCACAAAATCAAAGGCATCCGGGTCAATGTCATCCTTGGTGGTGATCGTGAAGGTGTCCGACTTATCGGCAATGGTCAGCACCACATTCACAGACAGGGAATAATCATCCGACGTGCCCCTCACCCTGACATTCTGGGAGGGAGAAACCATGCCTGGCGCTGAGGTATAGGCACCACCACCAATGCTGTACTCACCGCCCACAATGGAAATCGGCACCGCAGCGCTGATTCCTTGAACAAAAATAAGGTTTGACTTAACCACGGTGAAGGGTTGCGCACCCGTTACATCATCAAAAGAAAATTGCTTCGGAATATCATCCTTTATGGTAGTAATATCAAAATCAACATCAGTAATATCGCCAACCGTGACAACAACAGATTTGGTTTTATTATTTTTGGCTGATGAAATACCCCTTAACTGCAGGTTATCACCGTCGTTGATCGTGCCCGCTACGCTCATGAAGGCACCGCCATTAATACTGTACTCACCACCAGTCACAGAGATTGGTGTTGAAGCAATAATGTTTACTACACTCACCGTATCCGAAACATATTGAGTTGATAAATCAGCATTGATGACATCAGTAAAATCAAATGGATCAGGATCAACATCATTTTTGGTGGTCACGTTATAAGTGCCTACAACACCACCTATGGTTACCGTCACCGTTTCAAGCATTCCATAAGCCGCGTTAGAAGTTGTTCTAACGCGAACCTGATCCCAAGGACCAACAAAACCTGGAGCTGATGTATAAGTTCCTCTATTAATTCTGTACTCACCATTCACGATAGAAATTGGAACCGAAGCAGTGATGCCTTGTATTAACTCAGGTTTTGAAACATAAACAGTAGCAAGTTGCGCATCGATGACATCTGCAAAATCAAAAGCTTTTGGCACCAGGTCGTCTTCTGTTGTACTGGTAAAAGTCCCGCTAACAGAACCAATGGTCACCGTAGTTTTTTTGCTTTTCGAATAAGCTTTTGAAGCGGTATGTCGTAGCGAAACACTATCACCGTTGTACACAACACCTTTCGCTGTAGTGTAAGGGCCAGCGTTGATACTGTAGCTACCACCTTTTACAGAAATTGGAACACCAGCACCCAAACCGCTAATAACTACCGGCGCAGATGAAACCGTGCTTGAACGTAGTACATTAGTTGCGTCAGCAAATACAATGGGGTCAGCAACAAGATCTGTCGTGTTGGTAAGAATGGAAATTGTGCTATCAGCATTATCGTAAACAAAAATATCATTCAAGCCATCACCGTCAAGATCAAAACTCGCAATACCATGAGAGCCCGAACCAGCAGTGGCATTTTCAGCAGCAGCAAAAGTGCCGTCACCATTATTGAGAAAAATATCAACGTTTCCTGAGTAGTTAATAACAAGAACGTCATCACCATTCACGTTATCAACATCTTTCATCACCATTTCTGGTGAGCCACCCGTTAATGCATAGTCAGTTGAAGGAGTAACAAAACCGCCCGAACCATTATTAAGGAAAACAGACAACAATCCACTCGCAACTGAAATCGATAACAAGTCGTTTCCACTGACACCATCAACATTTTCAACCCACGTAGATTCCATGGGAACCTGATTAGCAGCAGTTACATAATCATAGGCAAGTGGTCCACCCGTTCCGTCATGAGTGATAAAAGTACCATCACCATTGTTTCGATAAACTGCTATCGAGTCATAACCTGTACCCTGAGTACCAACAATGATGTCGCGCTTATTATTACCAACAATATTTAAAAGAATCGGATCATTAAACGTTGGATTAGCAATATCGTAGGTATCAACAGTGGTATCAAAAGTGCCATCACCATCGTTTATCAAAACATAAAGCTCATCTCCAATTGCAACGACATCACTTGAAGAATTTCCATCAAGATCCGCGCAAGCTATGTAACGAGCATTTGCTCCAGCGGTATAAGTCGAGCGAGTAAAATTAGTTGTTCCATCATTCAGAAAAACAACAATCTCTCCAGCAGCAGTATCAGTCGAAACAACATCAAGACCATTTACACCATCTACATCTGCAATACAGGCATGGAATAGAGAACTTCCGCCAGTAGCGGTAACAATCGGTGCAGCAAAACCACCAGCCCCATCATTAAGAAAAACTTCAAAAACAGTATCAGCAACAAGAACCAAGTCATCACCATCGATGCCATCCATATCAACAGCTATTAACTCACCTACAGCTGAACCCGAAGTGGGCATTGTTGTTTTAGTAAAACTCAATGCTGCATAAGCTGTTTGTTGCAATGCAAACATCATCGCTAATGCAATAAACAAACTCCTGAAGAGACTCAAACCCCACGGAACACGATGAGACAAATAACGTATAAGTGACCACATGCCACTGCTGCGATAGGTAATAGTCAAGGCTGACTCCCTTATTCTGTTAGCTTTTATTTTTGTTCTTTATTCGAGGGGTGATGCATACGCTTCTCTGCCTTGTTAATCAAGCAGTTAAGAAGCAGATTTATAACCCTGAGATGATAAAAGACCCGTCAACCCTAAGCAATAGCGGAAGCCAAACCAGCCTGTTTTTTTAGACTTGCGGCACATATTGACGAAGATCGGCAGACAATCTTAATCCCTGCATCTCTAGCTGCTGAACTCTGTACAGGTAGGCAGCACCCTCAAGTAAATGCTTCGCAACTTTCACCGCATCCCTGTTTTGATAATCTTCCAGATAGGTACCCTTCACCCAGGCATTAAAAGCACCCAGTGCTGGCCCTGCCCAAATCTGATAATCCATTTCTCGCCCCGGCTCTCCAATGTTGGACCAACGGGAAGAAAGCCCCAGATACCAACGGAAAATCAGCGCCATTTTCCTTTTTGGCTTGTCCATGGCCTTTTCAATCACGGATGGATCCCTTTCCCTGAAGAATTCAATCGTGCCTTTCCAGATATCATCCAGCGACTGCCTGAATACCTGTTTTTCAATCTTTTCTCTTTCCTCTGGAGGAATTTCATCAATAGAATCATAGGCTTGGTAAAGCTCGTAAAGTTTTTGCGCTCTCATGGCAAACAGCGTTCCACGCTTTAAAACCTGAAGCTTGACCCCCTGTTCAAACATATCAGCAGCTGGCGCCATGATGACATCCGCCATGTCTGCCTCAGCAAGCACCTTTCTTGTATGTTCAGAAGCAGCCGCTTGATAACAAGCCTGATTAACTGAACCGGTAACCACATAGGCAGCACCCATCATGAATGCCCCAAGGGCGGCATGAGGTGTACCAATACCACCTCCAGCACCTACCCGGATAAGCTCTTCATATTGATACTGAGACTGAATCTGGTCTCGAAGCGCCAGAATCGAAGGAAGAACACTGACAAGCGGTCGGTTATCGGTATGACCACCTGAATCTGCCTCAACAGTAATGTCATCAGCCATGGGGACTAAGGCAGCCAATGCCTTCTGTTCAGGCGTAATTAGTTCTTTTTCAAGAAGTTTTTCCAGAATACGTTCAGGTGCTGGCTCCATAAATCGGGTTGCCACCTCCATACGGGAAACCTTGGCAATCACCCGATTGTTACGAATCACCTCACCATCCTTACCCTTTTCCAGACCTGCTACACGGTAATGAACAATATGCTCCGTTAAAGCCATATAGGCAGAGGCTTCAACTGTCTTCACGCCATAAGAGAGGAAAAGATCCACATTACCTTTTTCAAGAGCAGGTTCATTCGGGCTATGAATCAGGTTAAATGCATAAGGACCTTCAGGTAATTCTTTCTGGATACGTTTAATGGCCTCTTCAACTCGAGACTTCACTAAACCTGCCGCACCAAAAGAGCAGAGAAAACCAGCTTTACCCAATGCGATAACTAGTTCTTCTGAGGCAATGCCATTCGCCATCGCGCCCGCGTAATAGGCATAACGTGTAGCGTGGGCCTGTTTAAAAGCATCATCTCCGAGCTGTTCATAGGGAAGCGCTTCCGCAAAGGCCAGAAGTTTTTCACCCTTTGTAGAAAGTTTTGTGCTCAAACCAAGTTCAGCACCTGAGGCATTAGCAGAAAAATACACTGGCTTACCCAAATTCAATAAAGCATTTTTTATTTCCTGCTCATCGACACATTTATCGGCAGTATCCACACAAGCACTTAAAGACAGTCGACTGCCACTTTCTGTTAATTCAATACCATTCATATATTTCAGTTCCACATTAAATCAGGCTTCACACAAAGCTACTTGTGCGTCAAAAATTTCGTAAATTCTCAATCCATCCTTGTACAAAGAAGCATTGGCATACACAACAACCTTTTCTGCTGTTTTTTCAACGCGAGAAATATGTACATCCAGACTCATGATTTTATTATCAGGAATAATCTGTCCACGATATTTCCATTTCACCGTACTCAATTCATGAAAAAATCTTGGATTTTTGAATTGCGCACCAAGATCATTATCAAGTGCCCACAATTGCATGGCTTCAAGAATTGCCTCAACACCTAGCGAACCAGGCATCACAGGATCCTGATGAAAATGACAGGGGAAAAACCAGTCATTCGGATTGATGGTTTTCTCGGCGTAGACATAACCTTGATTGAATTCTCCTGCCGAATTTGAAATAACAACATGGTCAATTAAATCCAATTGCGGTTTGGCAAGGTGGTAAAAAGGTTTGTCTTTAGACGCTTGATAATATTTAAGTCTGGCTTGCTCACTAAGCAAATCAATATCCTTAAGAAGTTTTGCATCAACGTCATGTTCAATATGCCAGGGCTTCACAATTTTCCCATTATCCAGACCCAACTGATGTGTGAGCGCATCCTTCAGGAAATAACCGAAAACAGAAGTGCCTTCATAGAACACTTCACCATCAACAGAAAGATCAAATTTAAAACTCTGAATAATGGTGTTACCTGCAGAAGTAGTTGAAAGAAGCGTTGATTTATTTGTTATGGTTTTATTTCTCAAATCAACATGTTTTAAAAGTTTCCCACTGCCATCCAGATTCCTGAAGTACAAATCCCTTTCAGGGAATAATAAAGTCGTGCCAACCCAGGCAGAAATAAAACCATTTGGCTGTAAGGAAATTTCCATAATAATGGAATACGGCATTAAATCTTCATGGGTGTTTTCCCTGAAGAACCATGCACCAGCCGGGCAATCGAATTCAGCTACACAACTTGAAATTCGTTTCAGGTCATTACGCTCACCTTTAATTTCAAGCACACGGCTCGTTAACTGTAAATCAGCATTTGGCGTTCGCGGTGGCGTTCTACCATCGTAAATGCCGCCAAATTCCTCACCAAAACAATTTGCAATTCGCCCCGTCGCAAATTCAATAAAATGATATTGAGTGAATGGCAAAGTATCAGGTACTGCATTTTTATCATTCGGATTGCCAGGGAAAGGTGAAAAAGGATGTTCACGAATTTCATATAAACCGGGCACATATACGTGATTAGGGTGAAGCACATGACTTTTAACAAAGCTTTGTTTTTCTTCCACAAGTGTTGTCGAAGTAGAACCGCTTTCATGCAGCAAGTTTGAGTAATCACCAGCCAACACACGCTTGCGACGTTGTATTTTCTTCTCAATATCTGTTCCAGCAATCTCGCCTAAAAACAAACCAAGATTCTTGAAATCAACAACGATTTTTCCATTCAGAATGATATCTACATTTGCTTTGGCGTAAGGCGTTGGTTCAGTACCAATTTCAGTGATTTCCATTCGATAAATTAAGGTTCCATGCTGCGGTGTTACCTGCCCCCTGCAACGCACTTTTTGCGCAAGTCCTGGTAAAGGTTGGAAAACCGCATCATTGGTTAAAGTATGCAAGCCAAGAAACCAGGTATAAAAACGTAACAGCTGACTACAACCATCAGACATTAAGGAACCAGCCATCACCTGATCATCCTTGAAATGACAGGGGAAATACCAATGCTCTGGATCCAGTGTTTTTTCACCCACTAACAAGCCCAAACCGTAGGAACCACCTTTCGGATCCAGTTCAGTAATACGCTCAATCATTAACATTTTTGGCGCGGAATAAACCAGGTTCTCATTTCTACTTGGTGTTGCATAACCCTTACCAAAACAGGCTTCTAGATTTCCTTCACATAAAGCCATCATATCCTGATAATCAAAAGCTCGTTTAGAACAATTAAGCAAAGGCGTAAAACTTTGTTTAACAATTTTTAATCTTGCCTGTTTTTCAGATTCCGTTTCAATAACACCTTTACCTGCATCCAGCTCTTCATCAGTGAAGAAACCTGCAGCACCATTACGCATTTTTAAAACCAGCTTATCGCCTACATAACAATTGTATGAAAAGAAAAACAGGAAGTTATCGCCACTGCGAGCATAGTTGTTAATGCTGATGTCGTAACGCAAGGTATCGCCTTCCATTGCCACGTCATCCATAAAAGTAAGTTCACAATCAAGCAGTCTGTAAACGCGATCACCTTTGTTCTGAAAATCAATGCCTAAATAAGAAATAAGCAAGAGATCACATTGACCTGACTCAACAGCCACTGCCCAGGGAATCTGGCCTTTCACGGAATACCAGAAATCATAAGGCACATCATATTCCGTGGTCATGGAACAGGGTTCATAGCAATTCACCTTGGCATCCAGTTTTGTTACCCGGTCAACTAACAAATATTCCGTTGTAGGCAACCTGACCCTGCGAGAATAATTATCGATGCTTAGATATTCTTCACCAAAGACATTGGCGATATCACCTTCTGCAAATTCAACAAGTGCTTCAGGGCCCCAGATAACATTTTCAAGCGTGGCGTGAGGATAGCTGACTTTTTTCTGGTCAAAGCTATCAGTCTTTTTATTCTTCTCAGATATTACGGGTTCTTGAGTAACGATTTGTGTCGGCTTCGACAAGCTAGGAGCTCTTTCAATAAATCCGCCACCCAGTTGTGCACTTATTAAACTTTCAAGCGCTTGAATATTTGTCCTCCTGCTTTCAAGAAATGCCTCATGAGCTGAACTGACACTGGAAATATTCTGATTAAACGCTGCAATGATATTCGCCGGAATTCTAGAAGGCATAAGCTCACTTTTCTGTGCTGTGCTTTTAACAGATGTGCTTTTAGCAACTATGCTTTCCTCAGCAGGTATGAGTGTTCGAGCAACATTTTCTGATGATGAGCGCAGATCAACATCACCATTCACTACCTTCTTAACTGGCTTGGAAATAACCTCCTTATCAATCACATCAGAAGTTACTTTAGCCACAACATTGTTTTGAACATTTGTTCGCTTTGAATTGCTTGACTCAATATTCTTCAGAGGCTCTAGCTGATCAAAAACCCGCTTACCGCCAACTTCGATATTAATTATTAACTGTTTCTGTTCTTTTTGAGGATTTTCCGCGGGGTAAAGCCTTTCAAGATTAAAATCAACACCATGACTAGCCAAACGCGCCAACGCTTTCAGAAGATTTGATTTATCACTCGCACCTCTTCTATTCAGGGAAATACAGGTATGGGGTTTACCTTGTAGAATCTGGCTCACATGTCGCGAACAATTATCACGGGCACCTAACTCGATAAAAATTCTTGCGCCAGCGTCGTAAACCTTTTCTGTCAAACCAATAAAATCAACAGGATTGCAATACATTTCAGCAATATTATTCGCAACACCTTTTGAACTAATCTCTAACTTCTTATTACCCACAGAGGTAAAAAATTCCACGCCTTTTACTTTATCAACATCAAGAATATGAAGAGATGACAATGATTCATAATCAGCTCTGACCCAATCACAATGGATAACATCACCCAAGGCAGCTTCGAAATAATCACAGTCAAGTGACTTTGCAACTCGAAGACAGTCTTCAGGTTTACCCGCAATTACCACTTCATTGGGCGAATTAATCAGAATGACACGCACAAATGCTTCATCCTTTACCGCCTGCTTAACTTTCTCAACAGGTGCTAACAAGGCATAACCACACCAGAAACTGCCATCCTTCACTGAAGGATCGAGCTTCCAACTTTCCCTTAGTGTATCCATTGGTCCTGCAAGTCGTGTCTGGAAAACAGGATACTGACGTAATCTTCTCGACATCTCGTCTGTTGTTCCCCACACATCCAGCGCATACATCATTGACACCTCACCCATGCTATAACCAAAAGCCAGGTCAGGATTAACACCAAAAATCTTTTTAAGCACGTCTGTGAAAGCTACCGAAACAGAAATACCATTTTCAAATGAGCTGATTGCTTCTACAGGAAGTTTTTTCTGCAATGACTTTTCTTCTTCCGCACTCAGTTTTTTCAAACTTCTCGGATAGTACAACTTGTCAGCAAAGAGTGTGGCTGCTTGATGCGAGTGAATTCCAAAAACATCATGCAATTCAGGGAAAAGTAAAGATAAATCCTTGGCAATATTCAGATAAGAATTGAAAGCACCAGGGTAAACAAAAGCCACTTTGCCTTCTTTTGCCATTGGCTTACTGCAATAGTAAGAACCATTGGGAGAAAACCATTCTGCTTTTCCTTGTGCCACTTCCTTAAGGCCACGCAAGGCCAGTTTCACCTCCATCTCCAGTTGCTCTAAACGATTGATTACGAGTGAAAGACATTTCTTTTCTTCTTTCCTTTCAGATCTGATTTCATAAAAATGTTCACGAGCAATAATATTGAGCGCCTGATTACTATCCTTATGCTTACTCAGGAATGTATCTAAAGATTTTTCAATTGAAGATTCATCAACGCCATAGAAAAGGAAAAGATGACCATCGCTCTCATATAGATACTGATTTTTTCGCGGGCAACGATTTTCATTTTCAGAAAGGCTTACAAAGCACGAACGCCCATCTAAGGCAAGATTATTAATGGCCGCACGCCTTATTGACGCGTCATCATCCTTAAACCAGGGCTTGGTTACGCCTGGAATATAAAGGGATGTTTTCTCCCAGCTCTCAACATTCTGCTTCGGACTATTCCAGGAACTTACACCCGGAATTACGCGGTTATGCAGACACAAAGCTGTCTTTATTAAACTTGCAATACCTGCAGCACTAAAACTATGACCAAGATTATTTTTAACGCTTCCTATGGCAAGATTTTTTTCAGATGATTGCGCTGCCATGTCAAGCATCGCAGCAAGCTCTGCATCATCCTGTTGCTCAAACCCACTTGCACACAATTCCCAGTATTCGATGTCTTTGAAAGCATAATCACAAACACTTAGGGCTTTTTCGCTAGCTGCTTTTAAAGACGCGCCATCTGTTCCCTCATTGAATGCAAGAGAATCAATGTGCGCATAAATTTTCTGGTTTGCATCATCAACATTATCGGAAGACTTAAGAACAACAGCACCTGCGCCTTCACCAACATTCCATCCATTATTTTCTGAATCGAAAGAAAAACTGTTTCCAGATTTATTAATCGATGAAAATTGCTGACGCAATAACAGGGATTCAACACTTGCACTCAAGTCAACTGCCGCAACCACAACAGCTTCTGCTTCGCCCTGCTCAAACATTAGTTGCGCCACTTCAAGCGCCTGAAAAACAGAATTCTCTTCAGCAGAAACAGTAAATGCTGGACCTGAGAAATCCCACAAGGAAGAAATCCTTGACGCCATGATATTACCAATGGCACTGGTATACTGATTCAAGCGCGCTTTATGATGAATACTGTTTTTACTTAATAATTCAATTTCTTTTTTCTGTTCTTCGTTAAATTTCTCACCTTTTTCATTCCATAACTCTTCAAATTGCGCATTCAGATTAACGCGCGCACGAATCTGGTGCAATTCAAGTTCGGTACCCATCGCTACCAGCACTGCAACTCGCGTGCCTTGCTGAATATTGGCATCTCTTAAAGCATTATCTGCAACTTTCATGAGCAAAAGTTGTTGCGGAATCAAACGTTCATCCATGTGCGGTGGTAAACGGAAATTCAGGAAATCCAGATCAAAATTCTTTATGAAGGCACCCTTGGGGATTTCATCGCCAAAGGCATGGCTAACAAGTTCTTCGTCTTCAAGACCTCGCCAACGGCTTGTCGGCAAGTCAGCAAAAGCATGTCTATCATCAAATAGTAGCGCCTCAACTTCTCCGAGATTACCGCAATCACCAAAGTGCGCATCCATACCCACAATGGCCATTTTGTTATTCTGTTTTGACTTATCGGATTTTTTTGAACCTGTTTTCTTTTTACTCGAGGCTTTTTTATTGGATACAGGCGCTTCTTCAAACACCATATGCGCATTAGCACCACCAAATCCAAAAACACTCACACCTGCACGCTTCTGTTTTTCAACAGTTTCCCAAGCCTGATTATGATCACAAATCTTTGACTCAGAAAAAACATTAGCTGGTGATTTCTGTTTCTGCTCAAGATTGATAGAGGCAGGAATCAATCCATGCTTCATGGATAGAATAACTTTCATAATCGCAGGCATGCCCGCAGCCGTCAGCAAATGCCCCAGATTGGATTTCACGGAACCGATTAAAGGTGCTTCGCGTTTCGATTTTTCCAGATACGGCTCGAAAAATTTTTCTAAAGAAGTTAGCTCTACCTTATCACCTAAAGGTGTACCCGTTGCATGACATTCAATATATTCAATAGTAGCGGGATCGACACCCGCACTTTCGTATGCTCGCTCAAAAGCCTTCACCTGACCTTTGGTGTTCGGGCTTAATACATGTTGACCCTTACCATCATTTGAAAGACCACCACCTTTTATAACTGCCTTGATATCGTCACCATCAGCAAGCGCATCTTCCAGACGCTTAAGCACGAGCATGCCGGCACCCTCACCTGCAAATAACCCCTGGGAGCGTTTATCTAAAGGAGCAGAAATTCCATTTTCAGGATAGGCGTGAAAAACGGAAAAACCTAGATTTACAAAAAATGGATCCGCAGCACTGACTGCGCCTGCCAACATTAAATCACTGCGACCTGTTAACAGATAATCACAAGCAAGCTTTACTGAATAAAGCGAAGAAGCACAGGCAGCATCTAAACAAAAGCTAGAACCTTTTAAAGAAAATGCCTGAGACAAAAGCGCAGCTGGATAACCTGCTAACAGACCTGCTTCTTTTTCAACAGCCTCTGGTTCTGCATAACGTGGTAATACCAGTGACTCATCACCAAGGTTTTTTATGAGACCAGTATTAATAGCCTTGTGGTACATAGGTATAAAAAGCTGATTGGATTGCTTGGTTGGAAAACTAAGATTTCCAAGAATCACACCCGCATTTAGATTTTCTGTTTTATTCAAGTATCCACTATCACGTAAAGCCTCACGAGTTACGTACAAAGACCATTTATAAACATCATCGAGATGTTTCAACTTTTCAGCATCAATAGCTATATCTTTTGAATCCAGTTCAAAATCATTGATGTATCCCCCATTAATACAATAAAAA
>JBECKS010000122.1:0-2610 GCA_040235395.1 Pseudomonadales bacterium
TCGAAATCACCATAATCACCTTCTTTGAATACGTGTTGCTGTTCCTGAACTTTTCTTACCGCAATTATTTGATCACGGTATTTTGCCGCGAGTTCGTAATCCTGTTGTTCAGCAGCTTGCTCCATTTTATTACCAAGCATGGCGTTTACGTCGTGAGATTTTCCTTCAAGAAATAAAAGTGTATGTTTTAAATCTTCCTGATATTCCTCTTCAGTAATTCTTCCTACACAGGGGCCACTGCATCTTCCAATTTGATATTGCAAACACGGGCGTGAACGATTTTTGAAAAACACATCATCACACTGGCGAATCTTGAAAACTTTTTGCATGAGATTAAGTGTTTCGCGCACTGCCCCGCTGCTTGGATAAGGGCCAAATAATTTGCCGCTGACTTTTTTATTATTTAAGCCACGAAAAAAAGAAATGCGTGGATAATCCTTATGATTAGTTAAATGGATGAATGGGTAAGAACGATCATCACGCAAATCAACGTTGTAAGCTGGGCGATATTTTTTAATCAAACTTTGTTCAAGTAACAGTGCTTCAGTTTCACTTTGCGTAACCGTAATTTCTATATCAGCAATTTGTGAAACCAGAATTCTGGTTTTGATTTGATCGTGGTTTTTTACGAAATAAGAACGCACGCGATTTTTGAGATTTTTTGCCTTGCCGACATAAATCACTTCTTTGTTCGCGTTGAGCATGCGATAAACACCTGGATGGGCGGTTAGATTAGCCAGCAGGGATTGCACGTGTTCGTTGGGGGAATCGGTGTTGGTCACGGTTGGATTTTTGGTTTTGGATTTTTGATGAGTTTACATGGAATTGGACTATTCCGTCATTTCGAACAAGCGATAGCGAGGACGCCTACATGGATGTAGGCGGTAGAACAACGCAGGAGTGGTTGTCGAGAAATCTGGCTTGAAATAACAGAGATTCCCCCCTCTTCGCGTTCGGAATGACAGAAAAAAGTTATTTCTCAAGAATTTAGTACTCATTTTTAACAATATCCAATTTCGCCTTTTATAAGCGACTCCCTTTTTGTGGCAACAAAATACCCAAAGCACTCACTGCGCTCGCGGGGCAGGCTCAGTAAGCAAAAAAGCCTGCCCCGCGAAAGTTCTAATCCTTCATCACTGGGCACCCAGCATCTTGCTTCTTAAGGCGATGTCGAAGCATGAACACTCTCACCGTTTCTGGAGCTGAAACTTGCGCCGAAAAAGGGGGTTAAGCGCTAGCCAGAAAGTGAGCTGGCGAGCTGTTCTAGCGCGACCAATTTTCAAGCAAGGTGAAGGGAGTCGCGAAGCGACCTTCAGTGTCGGTGAAAAGTTTCTTTGCGTACTGAGCCTGCCCCGCGAGCGCAGTGAGTGTATTGGGTATTCTTTTGAAGGAAAGTACGTCACCTATAAAAGGTGAAAAATGATTCTATTTAAAAACGAGATTCAGATTTCTCGGGGGCAAGCCCCTTCGAAATGACAGAAAACAACCCTAAAGTGAGCTCAGTCTCCTTCCAGTAACCCATGCTTCGCCGCCAAATGCGCCAACTCAACATCATTCACAATATTGAGCTTCTCAAACACGCGGTAACGATAGGTATTTACGGTTTTTGGGCTTAGGGAGAGTGTCTGGCTAATTTCTGCCACCTTCTGGCAGTTGGCAATCATCAAGCTGATTTGCAATTCACGCTGGGATAGCCTGTCGAAGGGATTAATTCCGCTATTGAGGCTGCTCATGCTGCGAGCCATGTCGGCACTCAGATAACGCTGCCCTGCATTGACTGCCCTTACCGCGCGTAGCATTTCATCAAGTTCGGCACCCTTGCTTAGAAAGCCAGCGGCACCTGCCTTTAACAGGCGTGAGGGAAAAGGTTCTTCTTCGTAAACAGAAAGGGCTAAGACTTGTACATCAGGAAGGGCTTTTACGATTTTGCTGGTGGCTTCAATACCACCAATACCAGGCATTTTGATATCCATGATCACAACATTAGGTTGCAGGCGACGTGCCATCTCAATGGCATCTTCGCCACAATTAGCTTCACCTAGCACTTCAATGCCATCTTCATCGTTGAGCATGCGCGTAATTCCTTTTCGCACCAGCTCATGATCATCAACCACCAGAACCCGTATCAATTCGTGTCCCCTCCTGTTCAATGCGTTTTCAAGTATAACCAGAGCCTTAAGAAATAAAATACTTTTACTCTAGGATAAATGACCAGTTATCATGATATTTCTCAAGTTTAATCTGAATTTTTTAAAACAAATTTCTGAAGGAAGATGAGAATGTCAAAGAAGAAACTAGGCAGCCGCAGTAGCACGCAAGATGTTCTGCAAGGTATTAATCTAAACGGAAAAAACATGATTGTTACTGGCGCTAACACAGGCATCGGCTACGAAACCGCAAGAGCTCTGGCTGCCTCTGGCGCCAATGTCATTCTTGCCTGTCGTGATCAAGGCAAGGCACAGGAAGCTGTTGAAAAAATATTGAAAAAACATCCCGCTGCTAAAGCTGTAGCCATGCCCTTGGATCTTGCTTCTGTAAAAAGTATTCAGGCTTTTGCTGAAGCACTACCTTGGGAAACTATAGATGTACTGGTGTGTAATGCAGGCGTAG
>JBECKS010000152.1:0-3351 GCA_040235395.1 Pseudomonadales bacterium
TTCCGTGCCAAACTGACACTGGTGTATTCATTAGGTCATGCTCAGTACAGTATAATTGTCTTTGTTTTGGGATACCGAGAATACCAGCTGTTAAATTTGTGTGGATTTTCTTGAACTGCGCCTTTGATTTTAATGCCGCTTTTCTTCCAATCTTGTGAGCGCCGAACATCTAATATGATCAGATTAGGATCATCGAGACGGTCTTTTAGTTCCTCTTTGGATATTCCATATTTAGCTAAGAATGATGTCTGTGGTATCAGTGCACAACTCATAATACCTATTATGAAAAGACTAAGAATGATAATCCAAATTGCAGATTGTTTGGAATTCATAATACTTATCTTTTTCGATATAAATACAATATTAGAGATTTACGGGCCTATTGTTGAAGACCCGTAAATCCCTTTTTTTTGATCATCAAATCCCGCTGAGGCTGATAAACCTGGTAGCTATGTAAACAAACAGATTTTACAATGTGTGGCGTATTTAAGGAAATCTTCAGCCGTCCAGACAACAACACCTTCAAGAAGCTTGTCTTCATTAATTTCCATCATGTCAACGGTCATCTTGCAGGCGATTAGCTCAACGCCTTCTATTTGAGCCACTTCTTGCAATTCAGCCAATGAAGGAATATTGGCCTTATCGATTTTCTTCTTCATCATGCCGGTGGCAATGGTACTCATACCTGGAATGGCTCCCATTACACCCGGCGGGATAAATTTGGCTCTTTGGGCACCGCCTGTAACGACCATGTTCAAACCCATAAACGAATAAAAAATTTTACTTTCCATCCCCTGTCTGGCTGCATTTATTCCTAATACAAGCGACGGATAAGCCCCGTCAATAGTATCTTTCACACATATAAATGCTGCCTTTTCTTTTTTATCTTCCATGTTTCTCTCCTTTTCCCTTAAATGGGTATATGTTATATTTTGCCGGGTAAACTTGACAGACGGCCGTCGTTTTTACCCACCAAGTGTATCCAAATACGATTTTATTATGTTTAAAACCTCCAGGTAAGCCCGAAATCAAGACTGGTCTCACTGAGTGTTGACTCAAGCGCTACCGGTTGGTTGGTTAAGTCCACTCCGGTTTCAGTCATCGTGTTTTCAAAGGCGTATACAACGCCAAGATTCAGGGAAAAGGCATCGGTGAACTTATATCCAATACCCCCTGTGATATGATGTTCTACGATGGCCGGGAACCCGATGATTCTAAAGGTTTCATAATAGTAGGTGGGCATTGTTATCCCCTGAACAGTGGTCATTGTTGGGCCGCTGTTAACGTCAAAGTTGTTATGTTCGTTTACAGGATTGCTCGCATAGCTATAGCCGATCCTTAAGGACAGTTTGTCTGTTGCTTTGTATCGAGCACCAACGGCAAACACCGTCTGGTCTTCCCAATCAAAATCCTGGTATCCGTCGGAATTCGACCAGTTTATCCATTTAACATCCGCTTCCAGCACCAACCCAGCTTCGAAAAAATCATAGGCAATACCGAAACCCACTTGCTGGGGAGATTCCATTTCCAGCGAATAATTAGGCCCGCCGAAGCACAGCACATTTTTATAGTTGATCTTTTGGGGCGCGGTGTAGGTCAAACCCAACGATAAGTTGTCAATCGGTTTGTAAATAATTCCGGGAAGCACACCCAATGCAAAGCCGCTGGAACTGCCGTTTCTCAGGTCAAGCGTACCATAGTCGATTGGAAGCGCCAGTCCGAAAGATAAATTTGGTGTGGCCTGATACGAAAAGGCCGGTGCGAACTTCATAATTTGAAGTTGAGTGTACACACCTGCGACCATGGGGTTTCCACCATAAACAGTTGAATTTTCCAAACTGGTGTTTCTGTAGTCTACACCCAGACCGCTGACACCATAGGCAGAGAGTCCGAACCGCCACCTAGTGCCTTCTTTACCCATGGGCACGGAAAATCCAATGGCCGGAATCGGATAGACGTTATCCTCGGCATCGGCACTAAAAGTCCCTTGATAATTTGTTACTTTTGCATCAATTTTGGGCATGAAAAGTGTTCCGGAAAAATTAAATTCCGACCCCGGACAGTATTCACCAAAGCACATGGCTGCCGGGTTGGCAAAAACAGCACTAATGGCATCCATTGGTTGGGCGATACCAACGCCTCCCATGGATCTAGCAATAGGACCAATACCGATTAAATGAACTCCATTGGTGGCAAAGGCAGCAGGCGCCAGCATTACCGTTAAGGAAAAAATCATCAACGCAACAATAAATTTTTTCATCAGATTTTCCTCCTGTTTAGTTTTAGAACCTTTTAAATTTAATCATACAAAAAATCCGTTTTGATTTAAATGTTGGCAATTTGGTTTATACCATGAACTTTATCGACAAAAGAATTATACCATCATTTCTTTAACTGCCTCCATGGATGCCTTGAGAAGATCAAGGTTGGTGAGCATGGTTTTTCTTTGTTCGGGTTCCATCTGCAACAAGACCTGATGATTAACAAAATCATAAAACGCTTTAATTTCATTTAATTTTTGTTGCCCTTCAGATGTTAAGCTGAGCAACGTAATCCTGGAGTCTTCGGGGTCCGGGATTCGTTGTACCATTTTTTTTTTGACCAGTCCATTAATGAGTTTGGTCACTCTACTCTTGACCACATTCATTTTATAAGCAATAATTTTTGGCGTCAAGTAACGCTCCTCATCGAAAAGAATCAAGCACCTTAGTTCCGCATCGTGCAAATCAAACCGTTCGATTTGATATTGAACACGTTCCTGACAGCATTGAAATAATTTTGTTACCAGTTCTTGAAACTGCTGAAGTTGATATTTTGGAATCTCCAAAAGATTATTTTCCTCTAATTGATTCATAGTATGAACTATATCTGTGGAATAAGATATGTCAAGTTATTTTTAGAAAAAACAGTTTATTTTAGCCGAATGATATATTGGGTAATGGTCATTTTGTCCTTTTTTGTTCGACTCGCTGGATATCATTCCTAATATTGCACATAACACCTCATTGGGCGAATAAATCTAGAGACACAACACGTGAATAAGAGTGATTTAGGGTAATGTATCGAACTATCGGGATGTTTGGATTTGATTGATTCTGATGCTTGAAAAATACGACGATAAATGAGATATATAAAATGCTATTTACCGGAAGACTCGATCTGCCAAGTGCTTATATCTCAATTTTAAAATAATATAGTGCTTTTTGGAGGTTCGGCATTTATGTCATCCCAAATTTCACCCGAGACCATTGGGCATTTAATTCCCCAGGAACCCTATTATCTGAAAACTCATGACGAGGTTAGGATGTTTGAAGCTGCTTTTGATGCCAGACTTCCGGTAATGCTGAAAGG
>JBECKS010000278.1:0-2205 GCA_040235395.1 Pseudomonadales bacterium
CGAGCGGGCCATCCGCTCCCTCGAGTTCACCATCGGGCTCGACCGGGCCGTCGTCGACACGCTGGACGCGGTCCGGCGCAAGCGGCACCTGGCCAACTACGAGCGGGCGGGCACGGCGTCAGATTCCGAGGCCGAAGAGGTCCACGCCCTCGCCTCGGAGCTGCGGCGCGAGGTCCTGGAGTGGCTGAGACGGGAGCACCCCGAGCTGATCGGCTCGGACCCTCCCATCTGAACCGCCTTGCAGCTCGACGCTCCGACCTCAGGCCCGCCGCACCCCAGGGCCACGTCGATCGTGCACGATTGGCCCGCCGCGCCCGACGCGGCTCAGGGCGGGAAGCGCAGGCTCCGCTCGATCTCCTGGATGCGGGGAACGTCCCGCAGCCAGGGACAGGCGTCGTGGCAGCGCATGAAGACGGAAGTGCCCCATTCACTCTCGATGGCCGGCGGCCGCCCGGTCGGTCTCGCCCACCGCCGTGTAGTCGCGCGCGCCTTCCGGACGTTCCCGGCCCTGGCCTCGACGTACGCGAGGCCGGCCACGAACCACGCGGAGCTGTCCGTACGGGCGATGGCGTCCTCGAGCAGCGCGACCGCTTCGCGTGACCGACCCGCGCAGGCGTGGGCATACGAACACGAGGGCTGAGGTTTCCGAGCCTTTGGAGCTTGCCGGCCGCACGGCTGTCAGACAGCTTACTACCTGGATCGAACCTGGCCTTCTGACGCGAGAGGGCGCGGGCCCCTCGACGGCGTATGTACCGACCGTTGAGTGACGATCCTGGGGAAGGCACCCCCCCGGCCCTTCTCCCTGTGCACGCTGGGCAGGCGTGAGCACGTCTCCAGAGACTTGAGGGCCCACGTTCGCTGGAAGAGGGTCTTCACTGAGACCTCCCTTTCCTGATGCTTCGACCGAAGCCACGGGGTATGGGTCCGGTACACCGGTATTGCGAGCAGTCGCCGAGGGGCCGCACCACCTGTAACGCCGCTCCTGCAGCGGCTCCCCGACCAGAGACGGGCTGCCAGGAGCTCAGCGCCGGCAGTTCGACCGCATTCAGCCTCAACCCTGCGGTCCGAGAATCACGCACGAGCCGTTGTGTACCACGTTGTTGGGCCCCTCCCGCCGGCCTGCGGCCGACGTCCGATCCAAGCACAACCTTTCGGGAAGCGAGAGTGCCATGAACATTCGCGTTTCGGGCGCCCTGTTTCTCGCCGCCGCCATTGCCGCGTGTTCGGATGGCTCGGTGACCACGACAGATGTCCCGGCAGCTGCCACCCAGGAGCATTCCCCCGCGAACAGCGTGTCCTCGGCCACGGATCCGCTGAGCAAGGCGAACCGGTTGCCTGCGCCGCTCGAGGAGAAGGTCCACCTGCTCCGCGCCGATCTCGAGAGCAGCGGCTACGCGGTCGCCCGGGGCTACTGGTCGCTGTGGGAGGCCGCGGACTGCAAGGCTCCGATCCAGTCCGTCGGCTTCTGCTATGGCAACAACCCGACCGCGCCCTACGTGGTGGCGTTCCTTCCGCGGTGGAAGGATGAGTACGTGGACCAGGCGCTGCACCACGCGTTCCTCAAGGGGCAGCGCGACATGTCCACGATCTTCCGACTGGATGATCGTGAAGCCCTGGTGATCCTGGCCGAGCTGCCGCCGCCTGCCCGCTACCTCGGCATGCAGACGAGCGTCTTCACCCGGGAAGAGTCGCTGGACCCGACCGACCCGATCTACCAGTCGCTCCCCGAAGGATCGCCGCTGCGGGACATCCTGTTCGCGACGTCGCCGGATCCCTCGCGCTTCATGATGATCGCGTCGCTCGGCAACAGCACGAACAACGTGGTCATCCAGGACCGCAGCCAGAGCGTCTGGAACGAAGAGCGTTTCTTCGTGATCACCCCCGACCAGGGGATGGCGGAGGAGATGACCGCGGCGCTCCTCCGGGCCGGTGTTCCCTCCGCCGACCACGTGTTCACCGAGCCGGTCTCGCCGCAGGTGGCGCGCGTCGGTCTCGACCGATCCGCGGACGACTTCATCACCTATATCCGCTACGCGCGGCCGGAGAACGATGCAGCGGGAAATGCATGGCGGGAGCGGCTTCCGCTCACCATCCTCCGCGTGAGGGACATGAACCCGTCCCGCGAGCTGGACCCGTTCCCGATCCCGAGCTACGACCCGAGCAGCGCCAACTTCGACGAGAGCGCGCTGTCCGACGACCTGGATA
>JBECKS010000227.1:0-6353 GCA_040235395.1 Pseudomonadales bacterium
AACTTCAAGGAAGTGGAGAAAGTGCTTTGTGTGCAACAGGCCGATGCAAAACACGTTGGTCAGTTAGGTGAAATCATGCGTACGGGTGCAGAAGGGATGGGCTTTAAGGAAATGGGGCCACTGACACGAAATGCTGAAGGTTGTGATGGGCAGGGGTTGTGCCAGTTTGGTTGTCCGACGGATGCCAAGAAATCAACCAATGTTTCTTACATCCCATTAGCGTTAGGCACAGGTGCTTTCCTGATGACAGGCTTCAAGGCAACAAAATTACTTGAAGATTTATATAAACCCAGAGATGCGCAAGGAATCGAGGCTGTGGGGGTTAACGCTTCAGGGAAGAAAATAAAGTTAAAAATAAAAGCAAAGAAAACCATTATTTCCATGGGCACTTTTTATTCGCCGGTATTCCTGAAAAAGAATGGTGTACGTAACAAGTGGTTAGGGAAAAATTTATCCATTCATCCCTGTGGTGTTGTGACGGGTTTATTTCCCGATAGTAATTTTGAGAATACCCATAAAATTCCACAGGGTTATGGCATTAAGGATTGGCGAGAAAAAGGTTTGATGTTTGAAGGCGGTACACCACCAGCATTGGTACATGCTGTCGGTAGTGTTAATTATGGCAGTGCTTTCATTGAAGAAATGGAGAACTACCAGCAAACGGCCTATTTCGGTTTCATGATTAAGGATAAAACACGAGGAAAAGTTCTGAAGCCCTGGCTAATGAAATTTCCTATCCTATGGTATTGGGTAAATAAGGAAGATAAAGAGCAGTTGCTACTCGGTGTAAAAACTTTAGCGCAGTTTTATTTAAAGGCTGGTGCAAAAGAAGTTTACATGACGGGTAATGCCTCCATTAAACCCATAAAAACTATGGAAGAACTGGATACATTATTTAGCAAGAGAAGAAATATCCGTGATTTTCTTTTAACGGCTTATCATCCACTCGGAACTGCCCGTATTGGTGCCAATAAAAAGCAAGGTGTTGTGAATAGCGATCTTGCTGTTTATGACTGGAAAAGTCTTTATGTAATGGACGGTTCAGTTGTGCCAAGTTCTTTGGGTGCAAATCCTCAGGTAACCATCATGACTCTGTCGAGTCGCGCGGCAAAAAAACTCGCCGCATCGTTGACAGCTAATTAAGTAAAAATATGTTTAGTCACGTAACCATTGGCTCAAAGGATCCTAATAAAGCTTCGGCATTTTACGATGCTGTGTTAGCAACACTGGATATCAAACCCTTGTTCAGTGGAGATGGGGTCGTTGCTTATGGAGAACTCACAGGGCCAAAGACCTTTATCCTGAAACCGTTTAACGGAAAGGAACACGTACCAGGTAATGGGGGGCATGTTGCCTATCTCGCTAAAACCCGTTCGCAGGTAGATGCTTTTTACAAAGCAGCGCTAGAACATGGAGGAAGCGATGAAGGCGCACCAGGATTACGACCGCACTATCATGCTAATTATTATGGTGCTTATGTGCGTGATCCCGAAGGAAACAAGTTACAGGCTGTGTGTCATAGCAAGCAGCAATAGATAGTAACAACAATAATAATAATCAGGATCGAGCCATTGCAACAAAAGCATCTCTCGCAGTGCCTGCATCATGAATGCTTTGCGGAAAATTAATTCGTTTGATCTGTTGATCAATCCTGATCTGAAATCCTTTAGCATCTACGGCAACCAACACAGGTGTGTTTCCATCAAGCTGGAATCCAGATGTTTTACAATAATGAACCAGTGCATCACTATGGTCTGAATTCATATGTGAAATGATTCGATTCAAGCTGTTGTCATCAAGTGGGTTGGGTTGTCTGTATTCCTTTCCAGCAATTTTGTGTGCAGCAGCAAAACCTCCAACGTAGTGACACTCTTCAACCACAAGTCGATAAGGCTTGAAGTCGAGTTGTTCCAGATAGCTCTGGCTTTCAGGAAAGTAGGCAAAGTGTGCTTTCAAACAGGTATTATAATCTTCATCGTCTTTATGAATTTCAACGACAGAACCTGACAGACTTAAACGAGAACATTCCTGAATATTTTCTTTATCTTTTTCAAGAATAAAAAGATTGGCTTTGTTATTGAGCGCAAGATTTTTTGTATGCTCAGCAATCTGGCTTAACAAAAATACGGGCTGCCCATGGTTATCCAGAGAATATCTTACTAAAGAACCAAAAGGATAATGCTTTCCAAAGGTGGAAAGGGTGCCAAAAAAATGGTGTTTAAGAAGTTCGCGAGTTTGAAAAATAAGTGTGTCGCGTTTCATGTATTTTAAAAGCCAGATTTTCCTTTCTGGATAATGTCGTAAAATTCCTTATCCAATAGGCTGTATTTTTCTGCCCCCGGTTTTAATACATAAATTTTATCTGAACCCACTTTATCCAAATGATAAGCTTCTTCTTTTAACTCACCTTTTTTAAGTTTGTGAGTGCCCGTGGTGTCCATTTCTTGATGAATACGCAAAAAGAGAGGGCGAGCATAGGAAGGCGCTTTTTCAATAACCAGTTTTGAAAAGCTGTCTACATTAAACGTATCCTGATTTTTCAGGCTTAGTGCGGCCATGCCTGCACGACCGTTAGTAGCAGGAATTTCCACACCATACACATTGGAAATCACCACATCGTCGTGTTGATTGAGTATTTCACCGATTTCGTTGGTTGATACGTTTTCACCTTTCCAGCGGAAAGTGTCACCAACGCGGTCAACGAATTCGTAGTGTGGTAAGCCCATGGCAAAGCCAACATCAATTTGTCTAAGCAAGTCGCCTGTATTGAAATATTGGTCGCCTTCCTTGAAAACGTTACGCAGTATTTTCTTTTCACTGGCTTCTTTACTGGAATAGCCATCAAATCGTGATTTTTTATCAATCGCGGCAATCATTAATCCGGGCTGTCCTTTTTTTACTTTTTTACAGAAACCATTGGCGTCATAAACGATTTTGTCTTCAAGTACATCATATTCGATCAATGCATGCACACCGGTGCACGCACCTATGGTTTTATCTTTATTAAAAAGATTGATGCAACCAGCATTACCTTCACTGGCTCCATAGAATTCACTAACACGTTTAATGCCAAATCGTTTCTTGAATTCCATCCAGATATCCGGCCGTAAGCCATTGCCAACGACTTTAACAACAGGAACAGTCTTGTCGTCAGGTCTTTCTGGGGTATCCATGAGATAACGGCAAACTTCCCCAATATAAACAAAGGCAGTGGTTTGATATTTACGGGTTTCATCTGCCCAATTACTGGCAGAAAATTTTCGCCTCAGGAAAATGGATGCGCCTGATTGTAGTGCTGCACCATAACCAATAAATTGCGCATTGCTATGATAAAGTGGAAGCGCAACATAAATACGGTCACTTTTTTTAAGTTGAAAAGCACCATTGGCAAAACCAATGCCCATGCGTAACCAGCGGTGGTGAGTAATGATTGAGGCTTTGGGTAATCCTGTAGTGCCTGAAGTGAAAATATAATAAGCAATGTCCTTCAACTGAACTTCTTCTGTTTCCTGTAAATTCTTATCTGATTGTTCGGCAACCATATGACTGATATCGGTTGCCCATTCAGGACAGCCCGGTCTTTCTCTTCCTTCATAATTATCAGGAACAAAAAGATAATCATCTTTAGTGTAAGGAAGCTCGCTTCGAATTTCGTTAATGGCATCAACTAATTCTTCACCAAAAATAACTTTTTTCGAATGAACAAGGCTAATGCAATGCTCTAAAGGTTTTTCTGTCAGGCTGGTGTTGATGAAACTGCAGATTGCGCCGAGTTTTACAATACCTAGTGAATAGCTCAGGTTTTCCAGACGATTGTCCATAAAGAAAGCAATTGAATCACCTCTCTGAATATTCATGGATTTGAGCAGGTGGGCAACCTTGTTTGATTGTTGGTCAAACTGTCCCCAGGTCATTTCTTTTCCTTCAAAAATACAGAAGAGTTCATTTTTCTGTAACTCTGCACGCTTTCTAACTTCCATTCCCATGGAGTGTTTGGATTCAACGGGAAGGGTTTTCATGGCTTTTGCTAGGGTCATCACATCCTTGATCATGCTGAAAGTCTGCAAAACACTCATGCTTATCTCCTGAATATATCTTGGTTCGTATTAAAAAATTTTAAGCTTCGGCTTTCATTTTGTCGGCAATTTTTTCCGCAATCATAATCGTTGGAGCATTGGTATTTCCGCCGACTAAGGTTGGCATAACAGACGCATCGATTACGCGTAGATTCTGGATACCATGAACTTTTAAATCACCATCGACCACTGCCATGGAATCATTGCCCATTTTGCATGAACCAACGGGATGGTAGATGGTTTCGCCTTTCTTGCGAATGTAGTCAAGGATCTCGTCATCACTTTGAATCTCTCTTCCTGGCATTCTTTCTTTTCCAAGATAAGGAACAAAAGCTTCTTGAGAAAAAATATCACGCGCCATTTTCACGCCAGCAATCTGAACTTTCTGATCTTTCTCTTCAGCTAGATAGTTTGCAAAAATCTTTGGCGAATCCAGAGGATCAGTAGAACGTAATTTGATACTGCCTTTGCTTTCTGGTCTTAGTTGACAGCTGTGCATCATCATGCCGTGTTCTCGTAATGAACTCATATCTCTGGCGTGATCAATCATAAAGGCAATAATGAAATGAAATTGAAGATCAGGTCGTGATAATGACGGATCAGATTTCAAAAAGGCACCTACTTCCAAACCATTTGATGTCAGTAGACCTTTGCTGAAAAACATGTAATTAAATAAACCTGCTAATCCAAGAAATGGATTTCGTACTGAGCGAGCCAGTGTTACTGGTTTTTCACAGTAATATTGAATGCCCACATCAAGATGGTCTTGCAGGTTTTCACCAACTCCCGGTAAATCCTTAACAACTTGTATTCCCATTGCCTGTAATTCATCGGCCTTACCAATGCCGGAGAGCTGCAGGATTTGTGGAGACTGTACAGCGCCGCCACAAATTAATACTTCTTTGTTGGCTTTGACGGTATTTGTTTTTCCATTCTGATGATATTCAATACCGGTAGCTTTCGTCCCTTCAAAAGTAATTTTACCTGCCCGCGCATTGGTTATAACAGTTAGATTACTACGACTTTTTGCAGGGTTAAGGTAGGCAACCGCTGTACTGCAACGCTTGCCATTAAATTTTGTTTGCTGGTAAGTGCTTAGGCCTTCCTGTTGCGCACCATTGAAATCTTCAGTTAAAGGGTAACCTGCCTGTTCGCCCGCTTTCAGGTAAGCATGAAATAATTCATTATCAAGAGCCGGTGTGCTGACCTTGAGAGGGCCATCGGTACCATGAAATTCTTTTTTATAGGTTGTTAGATCGCCAATCTGGCACTCTGATTTGATGAAATAAGGTAAGCAATCCTTATAAGACCAACCTTTATTACCAAGTGCTTCCCAATCATCGTAATCACTGGCATGCCCGCGAATGTAAACAATGCCATTGATGGAGCTGGAACCGCCAAGAACTTTTCCTCTTGGCCAGTAAAGCTCCCGGTTGTCCATATTAGGTTCCGCTTCGGTATCAAATTGCCAGTTATATTTCTTTGTGCGTAGAAGTTGGGCAACACCCGCAGGCATATGAATGAAAGGGCTGTTATCTTCAGGACCAGCTTCCAGTAACAATACAGTGGTCTTGCCATCTTCAGTCAGCCTGTTGGCAAGAACGCAACCGGCTGAGCCGGCACCAGCAATAATATAGTCGAACATTTCCCTCTCCTTTTTTGGTGTGAATGGTGTTGGAAAAAAAGGCCCGTTAAACGAGCCTTTTTCCTCTTCTTAAGATGCTTTTTACCATGCCTTATTTATTAGGCAACCATAGAAGCCAGTCTTACTTTTATGATCTCTTCTGCTTCGCCAACGATGCGGTCAAGAAGTTCCTGACAGCTTGGGATGTCGTTGATGAGTCCGATAACCTGACCAGCAGTCCAGATGCCACCATCGATTTCACCTTTAGCCATGGCAGCACGGCCTCGCTCACCTGAAACCAGATGCATGATGTCTTTGAATTCTGTTTGGCCATCTCGATTTTCAATTTCTACCACCTCTTTCGCAACGGCATTCTTGAATACCCTGGCCGTGTTATGAAGTGTTCTGAAAATCAGTGCAGTGTCTCGTTCAGTCGCCTCTACCATGGCCTTCTTAAGGTTTTCATGGACTGGCGCTTCTTTAGTTGCCATGAAGCGTGTTCCCATATTAATGCCGTCTGCGCCAAGGGAAAGTGCAGCAGCAAGGCCTTTCCCATTTCCAAAACCACCTGAAGCCAGGAATGGAATGGTGAGCTGTTGAGCGGATGCTGGTAAGAGCACCATGTTTGGCACATCGTCTTCACCTGGGTGACC
>JBECKS010000059.1:0-6359 GCA_040235395.1 Pseudomonadales bacterium
CTGAACGCCTTTCTGTTCGGGGTGTAAATGTACATTCATTGCATGCTTCAGGATTCTGTTTCTAAAAACCAGTACCAAAGCCGTGAGCATTAACATGAAACCCAGAGACGTGGTGAGCAAATCCTGATAAGCACTAGCGTCAGGAAAATACCGGTGAAGTAGAAAGACGGTCATCAGGGATGCAGGTAGGCTACCGCCTAGCATGATTCCCATCACTTTCCAGTTCACGACTTTCTGTTTGTGGTAGTGATAAATTCCATTGGACTTTGTAATGGCTGCGTAGAGCAGGTCGGTGCCAATTGCCGTGGCAGGCGGAAAGCCAAACATCAACAACATAGGTGTCATCAAGGAGCCGCCACCAACCCCGGTCACACCAATTGCAAAACCAACGGATGCTCCAGCCAAGACATAAGCCAGAAAGTAGTAATCGTTCAGAATTGAAAAGAAAACGGCTGTTTCCAAGAGAAGTGTCCAAAAATAGGGAATAGCGGGACTATAGAGACTATCATCTATTCTTTAAAAGAATAATTGGTTATATTTTTAGCTCATAAAAGCATAAGGCCTTGAGGGATACTCCATGAAACTCCAGCAGCTTAAATATATTCGTGAAGTGGTCAGGCATGATTTGAACGTTTCCGCAGCAGCAGAGGCACTTTTTACGTCTCAGCCCGGTGTCAGCAAGCAGATTCGCATGCTGGAAGATGAGCTCGGTGTAGAAATCTTCACTCGGAATGGAAAGCATTTAAGCCACATTACGGACGCTGGCCTGCAAATTCTTGAAATTGTTGATGACATCTTTCTACAAGTAGAAAAGATCAGGTCAGTATCAGAAGAGTTTACCCATGAATCACGGGGAAGCCTTTCCATTGCAACGACTCATACACAGGCGAGGTACGCCTTGCCTGAAGTGATTGAGTCTTTTATCGAGAAATATCCTCTGGTTTCCCTGCATATGCATCAAGGAACACCAAAACAGATTGCTGAAATGGCTTCAAAAGGCGAAGTGGATTTTGCCATTGCTACTGAGGCTCTTGAGCATTTTAATGATTTAACCCTGATTCCTTGTTATTCCTGGAACAGAAGCGTTCTTCTTCCAAAGGGTCATGAGCTGATTGAGCTTCTGGAAGATGGTGAAGCGCTCTCCTTGGAAATGATTGCCCGTTATCCTTTAGTCACTTACGTTTTTGGTTTTACAGGTCGTTCTCGCCTTGATGAGGCTTTTCTGAGTCAGAACCTAAGCCCAAAAGTGGTGTTCACAGCTGCAGACGCTGATGTGATCAAAACCTATGTTCGTTTAGGATTGGGGATAGGCATTGTGGCAAGCATGGCCTGCAGCGATGAGGAAGATCTTGTGGTGGTAGACGCCAGCCATCTTTTTGAACCTAGTATTACGAAACTGGCATTCAGGAAGGGTAGTTATCTCAGGAATTACATGTTCGACTTTATCGAAACCTTTGCACCACATTTGAGTAAGGAACTGGTTCAAACAGCCTTGAACAAACCCAGCAAGTTACAGGTTGAAGCGCTGTTTAACAGCATAGAGTTGCCCACAAGATGAGTTGTGCTGGCTAAAGAAAATCCAGATCGTTCTGCTCGAGAATATCCTTGTTTGCCTGTTTGTCATCAGCTTGCTGGTTCAATACTTCCTTAACAAACTTGAAATAAACCGTATAAACCACCGTATCTCCATCATCTTTTTCAACCACAAAGAAAGGTGCTCTCTCTACAGCAAGGTCGCGAGCAATTATCATCCCTAAACTTCCAGGATCTCGCTCATCAGCGATGACGACTTCATCAATGAATTTCATCTGATCAGCATTCTCAAGACGCTCGGTGACTTCTGCGCATTTCTTACACGGAGAGCCATCAGCCTTGATTTTTTTCACATAGGTGATTTTCATGATTGTTTTAAATATGTTTACCCTGAATTACTTCAATGTAGGGGCATTGGCTGCTGCATGCAAGCCGCATTCTTTAGCCGTCGCTTCTTCCCACCACCATCGACCTTCACGTTCGTGCTGGTTAGGGAGCACAGGACGTGTGCAAGGCTCGCAACCAATACTGGTAAAACCTTTTTCATGAAGCGCATTGTAAGGAACATCATTCTGACGGATATAAGCCCAAACCTGCTCAGAACTCCACATGGAAAGTGGATTGAATTTCAGCAGGGTATTATCACTACGTGAAAAAGCCTGATCAATCTGCACCACAGGAATATCGGTACGCGTGCCTGGGCTTTGATCTCTTCGTTGACCAGTGATCCAGCCATCCAAAGTAGCAAGCTTGTTTCTAAGTGGACCCACTTTTCGAATTCCACAGCACTCTTTATGGTCGTCTTGATAGAAACTGAAAAAACCTTTCTCTGCCAGAAGGGCTTCAACATCTTCAGCGCGAGGAAACTGGGCTTCAATACTTACACCGTACTTCTGTCTAACCTTGTCGAGGAATTGATAGGTTTCAGCATGCAAACGGCCTGTATCAAGGGTAAACACACGAAAATCCTTAGTGATTTTTGAAGCCATATCCACAAGTACAACATCTTCAGCACCGCTGAAAGAAATGGCGACATCCACCACCGTATCAAAAGCCATCTCAAGAATTTCCTGTGGTGAACGGGTTTGAAAATTCTGTGAAAGTGTCTGGATTTCCTGAGCTTCGAATTTCATGATTTCCTCGGTACGCTGGAATAAAAACAAAGATTTTAGGGATAGGATGATTCCTGATTCAGCAATCAGGGGCGTCGATTCTAGCAGAAATCAGGCAAGATTAAATCTGTAATAACATTATGGAATCCTACCCTGATTGCGAAGTGGGGTATAAAACAGTACAGTCGCGCTTGCTGTTAACACTGAAAATTCAAACTGTTAGGTGAAGAACTATGGAACTGGCCTGTCTTGATCTGGAAGGGGTATTGATTCCTGAAATCTGGATAAATGTTGCTGAAAAAACCGGGATTGAAGCGTTGAAAGCGACAACTCGTGATATTCCAGATTATGACCAGTTAATGAAACAGCGTCTCAGGATTCTTGATGAGCACAATCTTGATATTCATCTGATACAGGAAGTAATTGCCACCTTAAAACCCTTAGATGGTGCTAAGGAATTTGTGGATTGGCTTAATGAGAATTTTCAGCTCATCATACTTTCCGATACTTTTTATGAGTTCGCCAAACCTTTAATGAAACAGTTGGGTTGGCCGACCTTAATGTGTCACCGACTTAAGGTGAATGAAAAGGGAAGGATAGTAGATTATAAACTCAGGCAAAAAGATCCAAAAAGAAGTGCAGTAAAAGCCTTCCAGAGTTTGAACTATAAAGTGATTGCCGCTGGCGATTCTTACAACGACACCACCATGCTGTCACAAGCAGAAGTTGGTATTCTTTTTAGTGCCCCAAAGAATGTGATAGCTGAGTTCCCGCAGTTTCCTGCAGTGAATACTTATGAAGAGCTAAAGGCTGAGTTTATCAAAGCCAGTGATCGAGATTTAAAATAATTAGCCGCATTAGATTCAATTTATTCTATGTTAATCAGGTTGCTGATTTTATTAATGGACTCCTGGTATTCTTCATCAGCGATAGAATCAGCGACAATACCGCCACCGCCCCAGCAATAAAGTTTATCTTCGTGAACAAGCAATGTGCGAATTGAAATATTAAATTCCATGTTTTTATCATTCAGCAAATAACCGATAGCACCACAATAAACTTCCCTTGCATCAGGTTCCAATTCGTTAATGATTTCCATTGAACGTTGTTTCGGTGCACCGGTTATCGATCCGCCAGGAAAAGCATTAATTAACACATGTAGATGGCTAATATCTTCACGTTTCTGTGCGCTAACCTGACTTACCATATGGTGCACGTTTGAAAAACTTTCGATACGGAATAAATCGTCAACCTTAACACTGTTCACTTCTGCGCTTTTACTTAAGTCATTGCGAATTAAATCAACAATCATCAGATTTTCAGCTTTGTCTTTCTCACTATTCAATAATTCCTGTCTCGTTACTTCGTCTAATTGATTATCACTGCTTCGTTTCCGTGTACCTTTAATAGGCTGGCTTATAATTTTACCTTCAGGATTAATACTCATGAAAGATTCAGGTGAGAAACTCAGGATGTCACCAAATGGCGTATGAAAATAACAACTGAAAGGCGCTGGGCTAGCTTGCTTTAATGTCAGGTAATGTCGCCATGTATCACCTTTGAAATCACTGACAAAACGCTGAGCGAGATTGACTTGATAACAGTCACCATCCTCAATGTAACGCTTGATTTTTTCAAAGGCAGTTTGGTATTGCGCTTTGGTTAAGTTTGATACGTTTTTTCCTAAAGTAGGTTTTGCACAAACGTCGATTGAAGAACTTGCCTTGAAACGCTCAATAATGCTTGAGATTTCTGATTCATTATTTAAGGCATCTTCCAAGTATATTAATTCGCTTTTGCGAATGTCATGCTGTATTTCAATTCGCCATGGATAAATACCAATACAGATGTCGGGAAGTAATCGTTTTTTCCCTGAATGGATTTTAAATTCATGGTCGCAAGCATGATAGCCAACATAGCCCATTAGATTTCCTGAGTGTTCAGTTTCAAGCTCAATCAATTTCTCTATTGCATTTGGACCAGAATCAAGAACCAAACCATGACTATCAAGAATCTGGTAGCTATCAGCACTTGAGGTAAATACTAAAGTTGGCTGAGCACTAAACATATCCTTTTTATAAAGTTTTCGTTCCATCGAACAGCTGTCAAGGAAAATAGGGAAGGGAAGCTCAAGAAAATTCTCGAAAGTCTTGTCAGGGTTTTCGATATAGGGAAGTGAAATCCTTTTTTCTTTCTTGAACGAAAGCAAGTGCTAGCCTCTTAATTTATATCCAGACTTAAAAATCCAGCCAATCACGGCAAAGCATATGAGCATGAATACCAGAATCATCGCTAGACTTGTGCCTACATTAACATCAGCAACACCATAAAAACTCCATCGAAATCCACTCACCAGATAAACAATGGGGTTAAACAAGGTAATGGTTTGCCAGAGTGGTGGCAGCATGTTGATGGAATAAAAACATCCGCTAAGAAAAGTTAAAGGTGTAATCACCATAAGCGGAATAACCTGAAGCTTCTGAAAATCATCGGCCCATATACCAAGTACAAAACCAAAAAGACTGAAGGTTATGGAAGTAAGAATCAGAAAAAAAACCATCCATACAGGATGTAATATTTCATAATCGACAAAAAACCTTGCTGTACCAAGTATCAATAAACCAATAATGACGGACTTGCTCGTTGCAGCGCCTACATAACCGAGCAAAACTTCAAAAAAATTAATAGGTGCCGATAAAACCTCATAAATGGTTCCTGAATATTTGGGAAAGAAAATACCAAAGGAAGCATTGGAAATACTTTCACCTAATAAAGTTAGCATAATCAAACCGGGAATAATAAAAGCACCATAGCTGACACCCTCAACATCGCCCATTCGTGATCCAATCGCAGTACCAAATACAACAAAATATAGTGCCGTTGAAAGCACGGGGTGCGCAATACTTTGCATGATGGTGCGAAAGGCTCGCTCCATTTCAAAAAGGTAAATAGCTCTAACGGCATAAAAATTCATGATTTATTTCCAACCAGACTGACAAAGATATCTTCAAGAGAGCTTTGATAGGAATTGAGATCCTTATACTCAATGCCTTCCTTGCTAAGTAATTTAAGAAAATCAGCAACACCAAGATGATCTTTATTGCTATCGAAGGTGTATTGCATTTCACTGCCTTCATTTACGAGTGTGACGTCCATTAACGAAAGCGATACAGGTAAAGTCTGTAAAGGCTCTTGCAATTGCAAACTGAGTGTACGTTTGCCCAATTTCTTCATTAAGGTACTTTTATCTTCGACAAGTATTATTTCACCCTTGTTAATGACGCCAATTCGGTCTGCCATTTCCTCAGCTTCATCAATGTAGTGTGTTGTAAGAATGATGGTGGCGCCATCTTCACGTAACTGCCTCACCATATTCCACATATCTTTTCTTAACTCCACATCAACGCCAGCCGTAGGTTCGTCAAGAAACAGGATGTCGGGCTCATGGGAAAGTGCCTTAGCAATCATTACACGTCGTTTCATGCCGCCTGACAGTTCAAGAATTCGGTTATTTCGTTTATCCCAAAGGGAAAGTTGCTTGAGGATTTTTTCAATATAGGCAGGGTTTGGCGCTTTACCAAAAAGACCGCGACTAAAACTTACTGCCTTGAAGACACTTTCAAAGGAATCCGTGGAGAGCTCCTGGGGTACCAGACCAATTTTCTTTCTTGCAATACGTGATTCCTTAACGACGTCATGGCCATCGGCAAGAAT
>JBECKS010000262.1:0-1307 GCA_040235395.1 Pseudomonadales bacterium
GCTCCCGAAAACTCGAACAGCGCCTTCTTGAGCTGGCTGCCCTTGATGGTGGATGGATCGATATCGCTGTTGGGTACTTCGGGCAGATCCAGGAAGTATTTCACATTGGCTGATTCCTGCTTGCGCAGCTTCTCGTTATTATCGATCATTTTCAGGGCTTTGGTCTTGGCCGGACATTCATAGACGCAGAGGGTGCAGCCGCAGCAGTCTTCGGTAAATACCTGAACTATGGCCTTCTTGCCTTTGAACTGTTTGCCGACTGCAGCGGCAGTTTTGAAGCTCTTGGGCGCTTTTTTCAGGTCTGCGGTTTTGACGATCTTCATGCGGATGGAAGCATGGGGGCAGACCAGCGAACAGCGGCCGCACTGGATGCAGTTTTCAGGAATCCACTCCGGTACGTGCACCGCGATATTGCGTTTTTCATACTGGGTGGTGCCGGTCGGCCAGGTGCCGTCAGCAGGCATCTGGGAAACCTTGATCTCTTCTCCCTTGCCCTGGATCATTTTTGCCGTTACTTCCTTGACAAAGTCAGGGGCTTCAGCCGGAACTGTGGCCGGTTTTTCATGGCCGCTGATGGTTTTGGGAATTTTTACCTCAACAATGTTTTTTACCGCAGTATCAACGGCGGCGTAGTTCATATTGACAACTTTTTCACCTTTCTTACCGTAAGTCTTCTTGATGGCATCCTTGATGGCCTTGATGGCTTGCTTCTGGGTCAGAATGCCTGAGATCAGGAAGAAAGCGGTCTGCATGATCATGTTGATGCGGGCGCCGAGTCCGATAGCCTCGGCCAGGTGAATGGCATCAATGATGTAGAATTTAGCCTTTTTGGCAATAAGCTGTTTCTGGACCTCATTCGGCAGTTCCTTCCAGACCTGGTTTTTCTTAAAGGTGGTGGTCAGCAGGAAGGTGCCGCCTTCCTCAAGATTTGACAGCATGTCATACTTGTCCAGGAAGGTGAAATTATGGCAGGCAACAAAGTTTGCCTTGTTAATAAGGTATGGAGCGACAACCTGGTTCTTGCCGAAACGCAGATGGCTTGTGGTTATGGAGCCAGACTTCTTGGAGTCGTAAACAAAGTAGCCCTGAGCCGAGTTGTCGGTCTCGGTACCGATGATTTTGATGGTGTTCTTATTGGCACCTACGGTACCGTCAGCGCCCAGGCCGTAGAACATGGCCCGATAAACATCATCACCTTCGATATTAAAGGACTTGTCATAATCAAGGCTGGTGAAGGCCACATCGTCATCGGGACCGACACAGAAATGATTTTTGGGAGCCCAGGAGGCCATGTTGTCATATACGGC
>JBECKS010000288.1:0-2095 GCA_040235395.1 Pseudomonadales bacterium
CGGTAGACGCGCTCCAGGGTCCGGCGGGCAAACGCGCGGTAGGGGTCGTCGGCAGGCCGGCCCTCGGTGGCCTCGAGCACCTCCAGGAGAACCGGCTCCGCCTCCTCGGGGAGGCGAGCGATGCCGAGGCATTCTCCCAGAGCGTTCTTCCCCCGCAGGAGCTGATCCTCGCCGGGGCTCGCCCGCTCGAGGATCTCCACGGCCTCCCGGAGCGTCTGCACGCCCCTGTCCGGGTGCCCATCGTTGCACAGGACGATCCCGTATTCCACCTGATTGCGGAGGAAGCGGCCGCTTCCTCCGTCCGCCTCCAGGATCACGGGAAGGACCGCCTCGAAAGTCGACGCCGCCTCGGCAGGACGGCCGTCCAGGAAGAGGGCCCACGCGCGGTTCGCGCCCACAAGCGCCCGATTGATGTGATCTGCACCGTACACGACGCGGTAGCCCTCCTCCGCACGTCCGAATTCCGCCACCGCCTCCGCGGTGAGGCCCTGGTCCCGGAGGAAGATGGCGTGCTCGTTCCGGGCGTACGCCGTAGCGGCCGACGCCTCTCCGAAGGTCCGGACCAGCCCCGCGATGGCGCTGCGGAAGAGAGAGTCGGCCTGGACCGCATCTCCCCGCCGGCCCACCACCCGCGCAAGTCCCATGGCGGAGCTGTGGACCAGGTAGTGGTCCTCGGGAAGTCCGGCCTGGCGGATGCGCAGCGACTCCCGGTAGGCCGTGTCCGCCTGGGCGAGTCGGCCCGTCAGCACGTAGAGATTGCCCAGCCCCTCCAGCGTGTTGGCCACGAAGAGGTGGTCGGGACCGAGTGCCTCACGGCGCATCGTGAGCGCACCGGCGAACAAGGCCTCGGCGCTGTCGGGGTCGCTACGCTCGATACGGAGCCATCCCAGGTTTCCCATGGCCGCCGCAGCGGACAGCTCCTGCCCCGGGAGCTGTCGGAAGCCCTCCGCCGCACCTTCGAGGAACGGCTCCGCGCGATCGAAGTCGCCCTGGACCTGCCAGCCCATGCCCAGGTCGTTGAGCACGTCGGCGCGTTCCCAGGCTACGTCACCCGGGAGTGCCGCCAGGAGTGCCTCCGCCTCCTCGAGGAGGGCGCGGCTGGCCTCCATCTTCCCGTCGCGGGCCAGGTAACTTCCGGTCCGGGCCATCGCATCCAACAGGTCGATCCGGTACTCGGCGGACGCTTTCGCCTGTTCTCGCCACCGCTCCAGCCCCTCGAGACGGAGCGCGAGACCTTCTTCAGCCAGCCCGAGCTCCCAGTAGGCGTCGCCGATGACGTCCAGCAGCGTTGCCTGGATCACGGGCTGGTCCCCCAGCTGCTCCCTGGCCCGGCGGGCACCGTCGTCCAGGAGATCCCGGGCGGTGACCTCCTCCCCGGCGCCGGCGTAGGGGCTGGCGCTGGCGAAGAGTCCCTCCATGAAGGCACTCACCGCCTCGGCTCGATCCCTCTGGAGTGCGGTGCGGTGGGCCTCGCGGGCGATCCCGGCGGTGAAGGCCGTGACCCCGGCCACCACCATCGCTCCTGCGCCCATTGCCACCGCGTTCCTCCGTACGAAGCGCCCGGTCCGGTAGGCCCACGTGTCGGGGCGGGCCCGAACGGGCCTCCGGGCGCGGTGGCGGCGGAGATCCTCGGCGAGCTCTGCGGCCGAGGCGTAGCGCCGCTCCGGTTCCTCCCGGAGCGCCTTGAGCACAATGGCGTCGAGGTCGCCCTTGAGGCGCTGGCTGAGGAGCTTCGGAGAGAGACCCCGAGCCTGGGCCTCCTCCCGCGTCGTCACGGCCGCCGAGGGCCGGGTGGCCTCCTTGGTCACCGCTCGCGTGGATGGCCGGGACGGGGTCGGCGAGCCGGTGGTGCGTTCCGGGAAGGGGTGGACTCCGGTGAGGAGCTCGTAGAGGAGGATGCCGAGCTGAAAGACGTCGCTTGCGGTGTTGGCCGGCTCACCGCGCAACTGCTCCGGGGCCGCGTAGGCGGGTGTCAGGACCCGGACCCCCACCTGCGTCTCCCGAGCTCCCGGGCCCGGCGCTTCCGAATCCAGGAGCTTGGCGATGCCGGAGTCCAGGAGCCTCGGAGTGCCGTTCTCGTCCACCAGGATGTTGC
>JBECKS010000219.1:0-13262 GCA_040235395.1 Pseudomonadales bacterium
ATTGACATAACAGAAGAAAAAGCATCTTGATAAAGCCCTCTTTAAAAAAAACTCGTATTCCTTTGATTCTGGCCAGCGGTTCCAAATATAAAAAAGAGTTGCTTTCACGTTTACAATATGAATTTACCTGTGAAACAGCTGATATAAACGAAAGTATTGAGAAACATGAAACACCTTCAATGGCTTCACTTAGACTGGCTAAAGAAAAAGCCGAAGCTATTAAAACGAAACACTCATCAGATAAAACATTGATTATTGGCTGTGACCAGATTGCCTTTATCGACGACGGGCATGACAACCCATTTATTGGAAAACCAGGAACACGAGAGAAAGCTTTGGAACAACTCGAACGCTCAAGTGGTCAACAGATAAGTTTTTACACAGCCTTTCATATCCTGAGCAAGCAAGATGATTATTCCTTTGAACATGTTGATCTCACACTGGTTAAATATAGAAAACTCAAACGATGGGAAATTGAAGATTATCTCGATATGGAAGATGCTCTAGACTGTGCCGGTAGCGCAAAAATTGAAGGACTCGGTATCAGCTTGCTTGAATCTGTAGAAAGCAAGGATCCAAGCGCCTTGATTGGCTTACCACTTATTGAACTCAACAAGCAGCTTCTCAAATTTACGGAGCGATAATGACAACTAACATCTCAGAACAGCAGAAACTTTTCAGCAAGCTTTCAGCATCAACTTACTTCCTAATTCCAATACTGCTGCTCATTGGCTTTTTAATCCTGCTTCAGCCAGCTAGCGAAATACAATATCAGAACGCCGACCCGCTCATACGCTTACTACCCTATCCATGGATTAGCTTGATAACTATTTTACTGGGAGCAATAAGCATTGTTTTCTGGATTAAAATCTTTCCGCCTGATAAATCTGAAATCATACTTGCCGGAAAATGGTCTTTACTTGGCGCACTGATGACAACATCTGCTGTAGCCCTGATTTATTTCATTAATGGCCCAGAAATCCCCAGCTTTATTCCACCAGAAGAAAGTTCTGCATCCGGTCTTCTCCTTGGGCTAAGCGCTGGGGTTCTTGAGGAAATAGTATTCAGGATGATGATACTTCCATTACTAATATATATTTTTGCCAGAAAACTGGAGTTCAGGGTTGCCATCGTTTTATCGGTCCTGATTACCGGTCTACTATTTTCACTTTCTCACGAACTGGCAGGCGATCCTTTTCAGCTACGATTTTTTATTACCAGGTTTATTGTTCCCGGTCTTGTGATGTCAGTTATTTTTATTAAATTTCACCCTTCAGTCATCATAATTGGTCACAGCGTTTCACATATTGCAATCGCTACGCTTCTAACCAGCACTTAAAACTAGAGCGACTTGAAATATTCTGAAACCTTATCAAAGTCCTTAACCATAACCCTTTCCATTTTTGGCATCATGAATTTTTCAAGCTGCTTACCCACGATGGGTATTCGTGCCTTGATTTCCATTTCCGCTTTAATTCGAGTGGATGAATCACCTTCAGGAATAAATTTGAAATCAATATTTACATTCACAGGCATGCCATCAGCATGTATCTGATTAATGCCTGTCAATTTTTTCTTATCCCACTCACCTTGTGTCCTTACAGTTACCGCGCCCTTCACCAGATTATCTGCAATTTTCTGAATGAACTTGGGTGCTCTATCTGTTTGCATTTCAACATGACGCTCAATGCAATATCGTGTTTTGTTTCCATCACTCTCAAACAACACAATATCAGCATCTTCTATCCCATCCATTTTCATACGCGCTTCATAAAAGGCCTTTGTGCTATATTGCTCTATTAAAAAATCAGCAGGGAAATTCATCAGATAATCAAGTTTACTTCTCATACAGATTACTCTCTATTCCTTTGGTTTAGTTTGTTCAAAAATTGGATAGTTATTTGCTCTTTCAAGCAGCCCTCGCAAAGAAGGGAAATCACTCAGACTGACTCTATTACGGAACAAAGCCCAATCCAGAAAGCAGGCGAGTCTTAATAACACATCGTCTCGCGCAATATTTTCAGAAAAACCCTGCTTTTCTAAATATTGCAAACCCGTTTGAATGCGCTGATTCTGTCTTTCAAGATAAGCACTTTGCCTAGGTGTTAATCCATCTTTCTCAAGATAGAAAACATTGATACAGGCATCCATGATGGTTGTTGTTGCACAAAAATCATTGACAGATTTTACATTTGCTAAAAAACCCCTACCTTTTTGTTCACGAATGAATTTCAATATAGCAAGTGAATCACTCAGAACGAATTTGTTACCTTCTACTTCACATTCCATATATGGAACCTTCTGCATTGGAGACATAACAGCGCTAAGCACACTATCTGCCTTGCAAAACTCTACTTCAACCTCTTCTTCCAGAAGCGCAATACGACAATGCCTGACATAAGGAGACGTTAAACTTCCATAAAGCTTCATACTCGTAAACTCTCTGACATTATGTAAAAAGAAATTAAATAAAAATCGATGAAAAACTTTTGAAACAGGCTTCTGCACCGGCATCAAGCATGTCCTCATGGCTACTTGAGCCCGTCGTAACACCAATGGATTTCACATCAGCCGATTTAGCCATGCTTATGTCCAGTACATTATCACCAATCACCACAGCCTGCTCTGGAGAAAACTTCAATTCATTTAAAATGGAAACCACCATTTCCGGATCAGGTTTTGAAGCGCAATGGTCAGCCGTGCGGTAAGTAGCAAAAAAATGAGCAGTTGATGTATCTTCCAAACCCGACAATAAACCTGCCTGCCGTTTTCCCGTCGCAATTGCCAAGGTCTTTCCTTGTGACTTCAGGTTTAATAAAGCATCGTGAACACCTTGAAACAACACAGGTTGAGACCGACTCGTATCATTATAACTTTCTGTGTAAATACTTCTGAATTGAAGAGTTTCATCTTCATTCATGGATGGAAACAGTGCCTGAATCGCGGGCAGCATACTCATACCAATGATGTGAGAAACCTGTTCTCTACTCGGCAAAATCTGCTTGCTCTCCTTCGCTGCAATTAACATGGTATCAATAATGTAGTCATGGGAATCAATCAAGGTGCCGTCCCAATCAAAAATAATCAGTTCCGATTCTTGCAGTAATTGTTTAGTCATTCTGAGCTCTCAACATCGTCAGGCACTGTTCCATATTCTCATCTAGAGGAGCAAGAATTTCGAGCGGCTTGTCATACATACTCAAAGGAAGACTCAAGGAACAGGCATGGAGGAACATACGATTAAAACCAAGATTATGAAAACGCTGATTAACGTCAGGATAACCGTATTTTTCATCACCGATAATCGGAAAGCCAGCATATTGACTGTGCACACGAATCTGATGCGTTCTACCCGTTAGCAACAAAGCATCCACCAAGCTTGCGTCTTTAAAACGCTCAAGCACCTTAAACAGGGTTTTTGATTCCTTTCCCTCTCGGCTAACCCTGACAATGCGCTCACCTGATTGAAGCGTATTCTTTTGCAAAGGCGCTTCGATTAGATGACTCGCACCCTTCCAGCGACCACTTAGCAAGGCCTGATAATGTTTTTCCATTCCCCCATCACGGATTAAGCGATGAAGTTCTCTTAAAACAGAGCCTTTCTTGGCTATAACCATACAACCTGATGTTTCCCTATCCAGCCGATGCACCAACTCGAGGAAACTTCCTTCATCACGCGAGGCCCTTAGCAATTCAATCAAGCCAAGAGAAATACCACTACCGCCGTGAACAGCAAGACCGGCTGGTTTATTAATAACTAGCAGATAATCATCTTCATAGAGGATTGCTTTTGAAATTGCCTTAATCTGAGCTTGATGCTTATCCAGCTTTATTTTTCCTTTAGCTTCCCCTTCATCATCTTTTCGAATGGGAGGAATCCTTAAGGTCTGGCCCTCATGCACCCTTGTCGAAGGCTTGACCCTTTTCTTGTCAAGACGAACTTCACCTTTGCGAATAATCTGGTAAATCTTGGATTTAGGCACACCTTTAAGCCGATTCAACAGATAATTGTCTAGTCGCTGCCCATCAGCATGTTCAGATATCTGCTCCTGCACCACCTTGGAATGATGCTGGAAGGGCGTCTTGTCAGTCATGATTGAAATCTTCGGATAAGGGACGTAAATCTTGATTGCTGAAACCCAGCATAGCTGCTATATTCTTGCACGTTTGTAGATACAAAAACATTTTAATTTACAAACGCTTAGCGACATCTGTTAGCAAAAAGCAGAAGCTTATTCGAACACGTCGCTTAACTCTTGAGACCAGGGTAATCCGTGAAACCCTACGCTCATTCCAGGTTTCCACAAGAAATCATGATCCGTGACTAATTCATCAGAACATAACTGATGGGAATTCACTACATACTGGAATGAAACGTCAGGATTCAATCTGGGTGTTTATTCGAGTCGTGCTGAAAACAGTACATCATCTCCATAGCGTGTGATGAGAACTCTAATAATCTGGCGGTGAAGCGAGTCAAGTCTGACTGAACTTTTCCTCCATATCTGAAGCCATGAGTTCGGGTAGCCAGTATCTGGCAAAAATTAATTCAGGGTTCCAGCCTCAACTTAATAAATCAGGCAGAACCCGCGTTGGAGATAACAAGCAAGGTAAGGCTTATTTGCATTAAAGACCCTGAACGTTTTCTATGAAATGGGAATAAAATGCAAAGAAATTGAGAACACAAAGCAAACCGAAAATTTATAGTCATGGTAAGCAATCTGCTACCAAGGAAACTTTAAACAACTGAATCATCGTTAAGAATAGTCACTTCGCTCTTCTGGCTTTTACATAAAATGCCAAGCGACTTGATGATGAACAAACAGAAGGTCTAAAGCGTCCAAAGCACAGCAAACCCAGAACTATTATGTAACGCTCAAGGCTTATACCTGGCGTCGGAACAACTTAAGGTTCAGCACAAGCCCCTCTTGATATCTCTAGCACTAACTAGAGATAACAAAATGAAAAGAATGCTTATTAACGCAACCCATTCTGAAGAGTTGCGCGTTGCCCTTGTTGATGGTCAGAAACTTTATGACCTCGATATCGAACCCACCACTAGAGAACAGAAAAAAGCCAACATCTACAAAGGCAAGGTCACTCGTGTTGAACCAAGCCTTGAGGCTGCCTTTGTCGACTTTGGTGCTGAAAGGCACGGCTTCCTGCCTCTAAAAGAAGTTGCCAGGGAATATTTCACTAACAACAGTGATTCTCGTCCAGCAATTAAAGATGCATTAAAAGAAGGTCAGGAAATCATCCTGCAAGTTGAAAAGGAAGAACGCGGCAACAAAGGTGCCGCTATATCAACCTTCATCAGCCTTGCTGGACGCTATCTTGTCTTGATGCCCAACAACCCAAAAGCTGGTGGTATCTCACGTCGAATTGAAGGTGATGACAGGGATCAATTACGTGATGTCGTGAAAGACCTTAAAGCACCTGAACATATGGGCTACATCATTCGCACTGCTGGAATTGGACGCTCTGTAGAGGAATTGCAACTTGATCTTGATTACCTGATTCAACTTTGGGATGCCATTCAACGAGCTTCTGAAAACAATAAAGCCCCTTTATTGATTTATCAGGAAAGTAACGTCGTTATCCGGGCCATTCGAGATTATCTTCGCCAGGATATCGACGAGGTTCTAATTGATGACCAGAAAACCTATCAGGAAGTCTACGACTTTGTAGAACAGGTTATTCCAAATTTTTTAGGCAAGATAAAACTTTACCAGAACAACATTCCCCTTTTCAGTCGTTATCAAATTGAAAGTCAAATTGAGAGTGCTTTTGAACGAGAAGTAAAACTTCCATCAGGAGGCTCTATTGTTATCGACCCAACAGAAGCTTTAGTGTCAATTGATATCAACTCTGCACGCTCAACGAAAGGCGGAGATATTGAAGAAACAGCCTTAAATACAAATCTGGAAGCCGCAGATGAAATTGCCAGACAGTTACGCCTTAGAGATATGGGTGGTCTACTGGTTATTGATTTCATCGACATGTCTTCCATGAAAAACCAACGAGCCGTAGAAAACCGTATGCGTGATGCGCTGTCAATGGATCGTGCACGTGTTCAGGTAGGAAAAATTTCACGTTTCGGTTTAATGGAATTATCCCGACAACGCCTTCGCCCTTCACTTGGTGAAACCAGTGGTATCACCTGCCCTCGCTGTAAAGGTCAAGGAACCATTCGAGACATTCCTTCAACCGCTCTTTCAGTCATGCGTTTACTTGAAGAAGAAGCCTTAAAAGATTCAGTACATCAAATTCATGCACAACTACCTGTAGATGTTGCTACTTATTTATTGAATGAAAAACGCGAAGCCGTTTTGAAACTCGAAAATCGTCTTGGTGTACGCATACTCATTATTCCAAACGTCAATCTGGAGTCACCTAACTACGAAGTTTCCAGAGTTAAGGAAAATGGCAATGTCAGCAAAGCTAGTTATGAAATGGCAGATGAAATTGCACCACCTGAAAACGAAGGACTTAACTTTGAATCAAACATCAATCGCCAACAGCAAGCTGCTGTCAGCATGATTCCACCACGCGTACAAGGCGCTCAGGAAAAACAAGGTTTGATGGCCAAACTACTTGCCTGGTTTTCAGACGAAAGCGAAAGCAATCAAACTGAGCAAAAACCTCAAAAGCAGCAAAATAAAAACAACAATAAATCTCGAAACAACAGGGATAATAATCGTAATCAACAAAATAATAGAAACCCTAATCAAAAACAGAACAACAGAAATAACCGTAATAGAAACGACAAAAACAGGAATGACAACAACCGTAACGATCGGGATAAAAACACTAAAGAAAGAAACGAAAACAACCGCAATTCCGGTCAGAACAACAAACAAGGTAATAAGCAGGAAAATAATCAACGTAACGACAGGAATGATCGTAACAATGATAAAAAAGAGCGAAAGGAAGCATCTGGGAACAACAGCAATAGAAATCGTCGCGACAGGAACAATGATAAGCGCCGTGAACAACGTCAGGAACCTGTACAGGAAACTGAATCAAAAAATCAGAACAACAATGTTCAGCAAGAGCAAAAAAGTAATTCTCAGGTAGAAGCGCAAGCGAATGAGGTAAGCAAAACGCAATCGGCAGCGATAAGTGAGCAAGCCGTATCGCAACAAAATGCATCAACACCTGAACAAGTTGTTACTGCAGCCAATCAAAATGAAAACGCTGATAAAATGGAACAGCATGAGATCAACAATAAAGCTGATGTGATTGAAAAACCGCTTGAAACTGCACATTCTACGAATGGTCATGAAAAGCCAGAAACTTCTTCACAGCAGTCTGCTAGTGTTACACAGCAAGCTGAAACGCCTGCACAACAGGCAGCAGCTACAGAGCAAAAACAGACAGAGCAGGCAAACAGTGCTCCCAATGCTGTTGTTGAACAGCCTTCTCAGGAACAACAACATACAAGTGTGAACAGCACACCCACTGAACAGAAACCTGAACCAGTGACTACTGAGGCCGAACAAGAAAAAACGGCCGCAGAAAACCACGTTTCCGACAGCAGTTCTACGGGGGAGCACACACAACAGCGTGCTTCAAATGATCCAAGGTTAAACAGGAATTAATAAAAAAAGCCCCGACTTCGGGGCTTTTTTTGAATGCTAATTACTTGCCTTCACTTTATGACAGGCTCCATTTCCAGCTCAACAAAAAAGCTTTCCTTAACTTTACCCTTAATAAGTTGAGAAAACTCAAGAACATCTTTTTGAGTTGATTCTCCACAGTTTTCCATTACCAAAGCATGTCGGCTTGAAACGCACAAATTTTTATAGCTCTGGCCCTTAAATCCACATTGATCAAGAAGCCAGGCTGCAGAAAGTTTCACCCTGCCATCCTCTTGAGGAAAAGCCGGCATCTTCTTTAGTACTTCAGCCTGCATAGCAAGCTTAAGTTTATGAAATTGACCTTCTGCAATAACAGGATTCTTGAAAAAACTTCCAACATTGGGATTAAGCTCAGGATTAGGCAATCGCTCTCTTCGTATCTGCTTTATTATGTCAGATAACTGCCTGGCACTTAATGTAGATTCATCTATCGGGCTTTTGGAGAGATAATCTTGCACCGCCTTGTAAGAAGAATTGAGATGCTCTTTTCTGGATAGCATAAAATTTACGGAAACAATTAAATATCGCAATGGAAATTTTTTAAACACACTTGAACGATATTCAAATTCACAATTCGCCGCCGCAAGAGAAAAGAAGTTCTTTTTTTCAAAATCATAGACATCAACGGATTCAATATATTCAGCCACCTCAACACCATAGGCTCCAATATTCTGTATCGGCGCAGCGCCAACTTTTCCAGGAATCAGGCTTAGGTTTTCCAAACCATAACAGGCATTATCCAAGGTGAAGTCAACCAGATACTGCCAATCAACACCTGAACCAACTGATACCCTAACAGAATCCTTTGATACATCTTCGATGATCAAGTCTTTAAAATCGGGATGAATAACCAAACCATTAAATTTTTCAGGCAGGATGACATTAGAACCACCACCTAAAATAAAAAATTGACTAGCATCTTTAAAAATCTGGCTTGAAACCAACTCCAGAACATCATCCTTACTATGCAAAGTGATGAAATAGTCACAGCTTGATTTCAAGCGGAAACTATTTCTCTGGCTCAAATCAACATCCTTCTTAAGTTGCAACATAAAAAAACCTGACTAACTCATATGCTTTTCTTTAGATGAAGCAAGAGATGTTCACTTGCAGTTTCAATAAGATCGAGAACATGACCAAAGCCCTGAGCACCACCATAATATGGGTCAGGCACTTCACTAACATTCTTATCGGGATGAAAATCAAGAAACAATCCTGTTGTTGATTTGGAGTTCACAGGTTTGATTTCATTAATTCGATTTAGATTTTCTTCATCCATCGCAAGAATGTAATCAAATTTAAGAAAATCTGATGCATCTAGCTGTCGTGCAACAAGTTTAGCCATGTTATAGCCACGTTTCTGAGCAGCAACAACAGAACGCTCATCAGGATGCTCACCAATGTGGTAGGAAGCCGTACCACAGGAATCAATAATGATATTGTTTTCAAGCCCCTCTTTTTCAACTTGAGAGCGAAAAACCGCTTCAGCACTGGGAGAACGGCAGATATTGCCTAGGCAGACAAATAACACACTATGTTGATTATTATTTTTAGCCGGCATGACGCGCCCCACCCCAAAAACTATTTATGCTCTGAAAAAAACTGCCTGATTTCCTCAAGATCTTTTTCAGTGTCCACGCCACTCGCAGAAGGCTCACAAGCAAAATCCATATGTATACGATGACCATGGTCAAGGGCTCGAAGTTGTTCAAGACTTTCCATGCTTTCCAGTCTGGAAGTTTCCCAAGTCACATATTCATTTAAAAACTGGGTGCGATAAGCATAAATGCCGATATGCCGGTAATAATCAAGCTGACTTAATTCTGCTCGATTTACATCATAAGAAAAGGAGTCATCCATCGATTCAATACTTTTTAATGTCACAAGATTTCTTGACCATGGAATGGGCGCCCTTGAGAAGTAAAGCGCCTCGCCAATTTTATTAAATACAACCTTTACATTATTCGGATTGAATACAGCATCGACAGCATCAATTCGTTCACAAAGACTGGCAATACTTGCCCATGAATGATGTGAAAGGTTTTCAGCTACCTGATTTATCAAGGCAGGAGGAATCAGGGGCTCATCCCCTTGCACATTGACAACAATATCATCGTCATCAAAACCATATTTTGATGCAACTTCCTGTAAGCGATCCGTACCTGAAGGATGCGTATCCAAAGTCATACAAACTTTTGCGCCGAAACTTTCAGCACAATTTAAAATCTTTTTATCATCCGTAGCGATAATGATTTCATCAGCCTTACTCTGCTTTGCTGCCTCATACACGCGTTGTATCATGGGTTTTCCTGCAATATCCAGTAAAGGCTTGCCTGGCAAACGACTGGATTGATAACGGGCAGGAATAATGACTTTAAAGTTCATCAGTCAAGTTTTTCATCCACAGTTAATTCACGCGCTTCTTCTTCCAGCATTACAGGAATTCCATCACGCACTGGATACGCTAACCCATCCGCCCTGCAAACTAACTCTTCAGGATCCTTAACATAAACAAGCTCACCCTTGCACACAGGACAAGCCAGTATTTCAAGTAATTTTTTATCAAGCATAATCCTCTTCCTATATTCTATTTTTATTTCACCGATAAAAAGCTATCAATATCTTTATAAAACGCTTTATCAATCACGCCATCTACAGAGAGATACCATAAATTATCTATTTCAAAATCCCTACACTTAACAGCATCTTTCTCTGTCATGATAATGGAAAGCTCATCTCCAAAATCAAGGTCTTCCCTTTTATAAGGATAGTGATCTTCAAAAACATGACGAACAAGCTCATAGCCCTCGGCTTCTAATGTTGCAAAAAATCGCTCTGGATTTCCTATACCTGCAACAGCATGAACCCTATCACCCTTAACAGGATAAATGGAAAAACCTTCATCCCTGATTGCTTTTAAAGCTTTAACCTGAAGCTGCATATTAACACGAGGTGTATCATCAACCTGCAAATTAGTAAGTCCTTTGTTCAATTCCAGACCTTGATCACTGCCATGATTCAAAACCAGTAAATCAACGGATTTAAGCCTGTTCTTTCCTTCTCGTAGCGGCCCCACTGGCAGACAATAGCCATTTCCAAAAGCTCTTTTAGCATCCAGTACTACAATTTCAAAATCCCTGTCCATCGCAAGATGTTGCAAACCGTCATCACTGATAATGACATCACACCCTACATCATAAACAAGAAAGCTGGCGGCACGAGAACGTTTAGGATCGACTGCAACTGGAACACCAGTACGAGTGAAAATTAACAAAGGCTCATCACCACACTCTTCCACTTTACTTTGTGCATTAACCAACAAAGGATAAAAGTCAGCGTGTCCTCCATAACCACGACTAACAACACCTGGATTAAAACCCTTCTCCTTGAGATATTCCGTTAATGCAATGACCACTGGAGTTTTTCCAGTTCCACCTACCGTCAGGTTTCCAACAACAATCAAAGGAACCGGAACTGAAACTGCTCGAAAAATCGTTTTATAGAGAAGCGTCCTAACCAGGAATAACAATCTGTATAAAAACATAAAGGGATAGAGAAACCAGAGCCTATTGGCTCCATCTTGATACCAGGCTGTTTCAATATATTTTCTGAAATAACCCATATCAAAACCTTTTAGTTATGTGGGTTTTCTACAGCATCAGGCTCAACGAATAACTCATGATTACGATGTAGCTTGGCATAAACACCATTTTTATCGAGCAATTCCATATGCTTACCTTGCTCAACAATCCTGCCTTGATCAATCACCAGAATTCGGTCAGCGCTTTCAATCGTCGACAATCGGTGCGCAATAACGATTAAGGTTCTGTTTCCCTGAATGTCTTCCAAAGCTTTCTGAATCATCGCCTCAGATTCATTATCCAATGCAGAAGTTGCCTCATCCATGATAATCACTGAGGAACTCTTCAATAAAGCTCTTGCGATAGCGATACGCTGTCTTTGTCCACCTGAAAGCTGAATACCATCTTGCCCTACGATTGTTTGATAGCCTTCTGGCAAATCTTCTATAAAGTGATCTGCATAAGCCATTTGCGCTGCTTTTTTGACATTCTTTTCATTAGCGTTTGCAAGGTCACCGTAAGCTATATTATGAAAAACACTATTATTGAACAGGGTAACTTTCTGACTTACCAAGGCAATATGTGAACGCAGGTTAGAAAGTTTCAATTCCTTGATATTTATATCATCAAGCAATATCTCTCCTTCCGAGATTTCATAAAAACGGGGGACTAAACTTACGAGACTTGATTTTCCACCACCAGAGCGCCCAACCAGCGCAATGGTTTCACCTTCATTAGCCGTAAAAGTTATGTCTGACAGAACGTTCGGTAATCCTTCGCCATAAGAAAAACTAACATGCCTGAATTCCAGCTTTCCTTTGCATGAATCAATTTCCTGAGTGCCAGAATCTTCCTGAATATTTTCATCCAGAAGTTTAAAAATAGTCTGACCTGCTGCCACACCTTTTTGAAGAATGCCATTTACCTTAACCAACTCCCGAGTAGGTTTATCCAGCAATGACGCTGCGAGAATAAAAGCAGTGAAGCTACCAGGGGTAATATTTCCCATGATTTCTGGATTTAATGCCAACCAGACAATCAAACTTAAGGCCATGGCAACCAGTAACTGCACAACAGGTGCGCTGATGGCATTTGTCAGTGCAAACTTGAGACTATTCCTCATGTTATTACTACTGACTTTGTCGAAACGTTTATTTTCAAAATCTGATGTTCCGTAAACCCTCACTTCCTGATAAGCATTAATAACTTCAGAAGTTACCTGAGTAACATCGCCCATGGTACTTTGTATGGATCGAGATAATTTTCTGAAACGTTTATTCACATAATTAACAATGAGGGATACTGGTGGAAGCACTACCAAAAAAATCAAGGTGAGTTTCCAGTTCATATAAAAGAGATAGCCCAACAAACTAATAACCACCACACCCTCTCGGATTATTATAGTTAAGGCTGTACTGAAAGTTCCTGCGACCTGCTCGGCATTAAAAGTGATATAGGAAATCAAATGCCCCGGTGTGCTTTTTGAAAAATAGGAAACGGGAAAGGAAAGTAGTTTGGAAAAAATATCAACACGAAATTGATACACCACATTCCTGGCAAGGTAAGACATCCCATAACTACCCAATAAAGTCCCTACTCCTCTGAAAATAAAAATCACAATAATTGCAATTGGGAAAAGATCATGAATTCCTGTTCTTGGCTGATTGATGGAATCTATAATTTCCTCAATCAATTTCACCGACAAGGGATGTGTGATTCCGTAAATAATGTAACCAACAACAGCCCAAGCAAAAATGTACCAGTGAGGTAAACCCCGACGTATTAGCCGTTTATAAACTTCAGCAACCTCTTCCCTGGATTCTTCTTGCTCAGCAAGTTGTTTTTGTTCAGATAATTTTCCAGAAACAGCACCCTGTTTTGATTTCTTTTCAAGACTCAAGGTGTTCCTCCCGAATCATTTGCAACTTCCGTGGTAGCAATACTTACCCTGCTATAGCCAAGATGTGCTGCAACATCCATCACTGTCACCACTGATTGATGGGTACTCTGTGCATCAGCAGCAATCACAACAGGCGTATCC
>JBECKS010000015.1:0-3269 GCA_040235395.1 Pseudomonadales bacterium
GGGTGCTTTCTCCCATTCAATCAATCGCGTCTTTCTTTCTTCTTCACTCAATACCTTGCTTGAACAGCTTTCTATTAACCAGTTTTCGAAAGCAATATTATTGCCATTCGACATAGCAGGATCATGCATTAGCGCATTCATATTATGAAAGGAAAAACCTGAACCAATGACTAAGCAGTTTTCACGTTCGAGTTTGCCAAGCGCTCGACCAAGATTGATATGTTCTTCTGCATTCAGGGAACTTAAGAGGGAAACCTGAACGCAGGGAATATCTGCATCGGGATACATGATCTTAAGTGGTATGAACATGCCATGATCAAAATCCCTTCGATAATCCAGCTGGCTTTCAATGCCCTCTTCACTCAACAACTGGCCAATATTTTTCGCCAATGCTTCATCGCCCTTTGCAGGATATTCAATGTGATAGGCCTCTTCGGGAAATCCATAATAGTCATAAAGTAACTCTGGCTCTTCCTGAGCAAGAATATTTACCTGCTCTGCTTCCCAGTGTGCACTAATCAGGATAATCACATCAGGCTTCCGTATCTGAAGCGCAATGCGTTTCAATACGCTAAGCATTTCATCATGACGCCCATCATTGAGTAGAGGTAAAGGCCCACCCCCATGAGAAAGATAGAGTATGTTTCCTGTCTGTTCTGACACTTTCATAAACCAGCCCTCGCGATAGCATACAAAGCCTTCTGATTGTGATTACCCTTCCCTAAGACTTTCTGCCAAGCTATACTTTTGTAAGTAGTCAACAAGGTTGACTATTTGCCCACCTGATTTCACCTAATAGCATTTATAAAACAGAGGACAGCACCATGGATCTCGGACCAGACGCCACTATTCGTCTTGAACCTAAAGATGAATATAACCACCCCATTGAAGCAGAAAGCAACTTCAATGAAAGCATGTATATCAACCTTTTCGACCATGAACAGAACATGGGTGGCTGGTTTCGCGTAGGTAACCGCCCTAACGAAGGTCACGCCGAGATGTCTTACTGTGTATATCTTCCAGATGGTCGTGTTGCCTTCATGTACAAGCGACCTGAAATCAGTAATAACGATGAGCTCAACGCTGGCGGCATGCGTTTTGAAGTGATTGAGCCTTTCAAACATTTACGCGTAACCTATTCAGGTTCTGTTTGTCTGCTGACGGATCCGAGTGAAATGGCTGATCCCAAAAAAGCCTTCAGCAACAACCCGATTGTGAAATCGGAAGTCAGTATTGATTTCTATGGCGTGTCACCGATTTACGGTGGCGAAAAGGTCAATAAAGATGGCAGCAAGTTTGAAGAAAAACCTGAAGAGTCTTTTGCCCGTGCGCACTATGAAGCACACATGGAAGGCAGTGGCACCATCAAGATTGGTGATGAAAGCTGGGAGATCAAGAATGGCCTGGGCTTGCGTGACCATTCATGGGGGCCTCGCTACTGGCAAAACATTTACTGGTATCGCTGGATGCCCATGAGCTTCACCGAAGATTTTGCTTTCAATATTTCGGTGGTGACCATGGCTGATGGCAAACAGAACGTTTGGGGTATGGTGCTGCGTAAGAATGAAAAAGGCGAAAAGGAATACATCACCTTTGACGAAGGAAAAGTCGAAACCGTTTATGACGAACGCTTCTTTCAACAAACCATGAAAATCACTGCGCAAACCAAAGATCGTGAATACATCATCACTGGCAAATCACTTTCCCTGATTCCGCTTCGTAATCGTCGTCAATCACCAGATGGTGCTTTGCTTAACACACGCATTACTGAAGCCATGACAGAATATTTCTGCGATGGCATTCGTGGTATGGGTATGTCTGAATACCTTGACCAGATTGTTGATGGCGAACCCGTTGGCAAAGCCTGCTAGAATTTTTCTATGAATCACAAAGATCACGTTCAGTCGCGACTGGAAGCTATTCTGTGTAAAACGGAAGGCGCCAGCATTGAAAATCTCACTTCGCTTTCAGGTGGTGCTTCTGCTGAAACCTGGTTATTTGATGTGGTTAACGCGAACGATGTCCAGAAACTGATTTTACGAAGCAGCAGCACTGGCGATGTCGCCTTTGGCGCAGGTATCGACAAGGAAACTGAAGCCGCTTTGCAACAAAGAGCTTATGAAGCAGGTGTTCCCGTTGCGAAAGTAGTTTATGTGCTGAAAAAAGATGACCAGCTTGGCATGGGTTACATCATGGAACGACATGAAGGTGAAACCATTGCACGAAAAATTCTACGTGACGAAAAATTTTCCAAAGCACGCAACATCATGGCTGCACAGTGCGGTGAAATCCTGAGCAAAATCCATCGCATCGACACTTCTGTTTTACCTAAACTGCCTGACCAACGTGCAGAGCCACAACTGAAACAGATGAAAGCGCTTTATCAATCTTTTAAGGAGCCTGTACCTGTTTTCAATCTTGCATGTCAGTGGCTTGAAGACCATCTACCACAGCAACAGGAAAGCAAGTTGGTACATGGGGATTTCAGGAATGGAAATTTCATTGTCGATGAAAATGGCATTAAAACTGTTCTCGATTGGGAGTTAAGTCATCTTGGTGATCCTATGGAAGATCTAGGCTGGTTATGCGTGAATTCCTGGCGTTTTGGCAACATCGATAAACCTGTTGGTGGTTTTGGCGAATATGAAGAACTGTTTACTTCCTATGAAAAACACAGTGGCATGCAGGTTGATGTAGATGCAGTAAAATTCTGGGAAGTGTTTGGCACCTTCAAGTGGGGTGTTATCTGCCTATACCAGACTTTTGCACACCTGAATGGGCAAGTGAGGTCTGTAGAACGCGCTGCTATTGGTCGCCGTGTTTCTGAAACAGAAATCGATTTATTGCATTTAATTGCACCACAAAAGAGACATTGATATGCCATACGATCGCCCCACAAAAGAAGAGCTCCTTGCTGCGGTTCGTGAATTCATGGAAGAAAAACTTTTGCCTGAATTAAAAGGTCATACAGGTTTTAACACACGTGTTGCTATCAACGTGCTACGCACTATTGAGCGTGAATTAAAAATTGGTGGACAGGTTTCTGAAGAAGCCAGAAAAAGACTCGATGCCATCATTAATAATAAGGATGACAACATTTCCAATCGCGAACTGAACATCAAGCTTTGTGACATGATTGAGAACAGGGAATTAACTTACGAAAACGAAACTCTGACCAATCATCTTTGGTATACCACACTGGGAAAACTCGCTGTTGATAATCCACGTTATTCGAGCTTCATGAAAGAAATGAATGGCGATTACTGGCG
>JBECKS010000039.1:0-9483 GCA_040235395.1 Pseudomonadales bacterium
CCTGCCATTGCTGAGGGTAGTGAGATAGTCACATTGGCACTTGAAGAAAGTTCGCGCCATGCGCCTGCTCATATTGCTTGCACCGCAAGAAAAGATGGTGGTGGTTTTGTGATTGAAGGTAACAAAACCTTTGTGATGGAAGGTATGGCAGCAACCAGTTTTATTGTGGCTGCAAGAACTTCAGGTGAGCCGGGCGAAACCTTAGGTATTTCGCTTTTTATTGTGCCAGCCGACGCCAAGGGTATTCTGCGTAGCCGTTTACACACAGCAGATAGTCGTGGTTATGCCAATGTGCATTTTGATCGCGTGAGTGTTGATGCATCGGCTTTGCTTGGTCCTATGGGCGATGGTTTTGAATTGCTTGAGGAAATCCTGGACCGTGCAAGGGCAGGTATCAGTGCTGAGATGTTAGGCACCGCTTCTCGTTCCTTTGATATGACCTTGGAATATCTCAAGACGCGTGTGCAGTTTGGTCAGGTGATTGGTTCCTTCCAGGCGCTTGGTCATCGTGCCGCTGGATTGTTTACTCAGAAAGAATTATCACGTTCCTGTGTAGAAGCAGCACTGCAATCCATAGATGATCAGGCTCCTGATGTTAAGGAGATGGCATCGCTTGCAAAGTGTAAGGCAGGCGATTTCCTGCATGCCATGTCAAATGAGTTGATACAGGTACATGGTGGTATCGGTATGACTGACGAGTTCGATGCAGGTTTATACTTGAAGCGTGCACGCGCTTTGGAAACCTGTTATGGAAATCAGGCGTACCATAGAAATAGGTTTGCAGAGCTAAAAGGCTTCTAAAAAACAAATCTGAAATAACGGGTTTAAAAATAAACGGATACGCCTTGAAGGTGTGTCCGTTTTTTTTGTTCATAGACTGGACTGAGAAGTAAATGCTTCCTGCAGGCTATCACCAAGTGAGTAGGATAGAGGCGTGCTCTCTTTTATTTCTACACCATCCTTCTCAGGCATATATCGTTCACGCTTGCTCTTCTTGAGCTTATACATGTCGGCGATTATTAATCCGTCGACACAATGAGAAAATTCAGGATCAATATTGAAGTCTACAATAGAGACACCACCTTCCTCACAGACATTAAAGTACTGCTTATAAAGTGTAGGCACAGCAAGTTGTTGATTTGCAAGAAAGGCTTTGAGGATAGCGAAATCCTTTTTGTAACTTTTATCTTGCATGAGTGCTGCAGGAATTTCTGACTTATCCATACTATTGAATTTGATACGTGCTTCAGCATAAGCAATCTTACTCAGGAAATGTTTTTGATATACATGTACCAAGGAGGATTTTGCAGATGATGTGTAATCATTGCTGATACTCACCGCGCCAAATAAGTAACGAATTTCTGGGTTCTTCTGAATATAGGCGCCAATACCGAACCATAAATAATCAAGGCTACGTTTGCCCCAGTAATGAGGCTGCACAAAACTTCGGCCAAGCTCCAGCCCTTGTTCAAACACAGGATTCATGGCTTCCTTGTAATCAAACAGCCGAGAACTATAAAGCGATTGAATACCGTGTTCCTGAATCAGTTTTGCTGCTTTTGCAACACGATAGCTACCAACAATTTGTAGTTCTTCATCATCCCAGAGAACGATGTGTTCGTAATTAATGTCGTAATGATCGATATCACGTTTCTTGCCACTACCTTCCCCGACAGCACGGAATGAAAATTCTCGTAAGCGACCAATTTCTTTCATAATGCAACTTTCGGGTTTGAATTGATAAAGGTAAATTATCTTTCCGTCACTGGTTGTGCCGAGTTGCTCGCATTGCCTGATTTCGTTCATTAACTCGATGCGATTCTCTGGCTGGGCAATAGCAATAGTGTTTCCAAAAATTTCGCTTTGTTTGTTTTCAAGTTTATATACATGCTGACGGAAAAGCTTTGCCACGTCCAAGGCACTCTCGCCAATCTGGTGGTAATTCCTGAAGGGAATGGGGTGCCCGATACGTATGTTGATGTTCTTTTTTTCCTGCTTGAACATTTCATCAACCAGGAAAAGTGTGGAAAGTGGTTTTGCAAAAAATGAAACCGAATAGAACCAGCCAGAATTACGCCCATTCACATACATCGGCAAAATTGGTGATTGAGTACGGTTAGCAATTTTCAGAAAGCCTGTATTCCACGGGGTATCCTTGATGCCTGTAATCGCAAGTCTGGAAACAGAACCTGCCGGAAAAATAATCACAGCACCTTCATGGTTAAGGTGTGCGTAGATATCTCGTAGGTTCTGTTTGGCGGTATTGCCATTCATATTGTCAACAGAAAGCAATAAGGACTTTAGTGGCTGTATCGCACCAAGCACATCATTAGCGACTACCTTCACGTCCTTTCTGATTTTGCCAATCATGTTGAGTAGGGCTAAACCATCGAGTGAGCCAATCGGGTGGTTGGCAATGATTACTACTCGCCCATGTGTAGGAATACGTTCAAACTCGTCATGAAAAGTGGAATAGGAGAACTCAAAATGCTGAAGGGCCTGTTCAACAAAATCCAACCCTTGCAGGTGGGGGTATCGCTTTTCAAAAAGTAAGAATTCATTTTCGTGGAATAGGCGTTTCAGGATTTTGCAGAGGCCGCTGTAAATTAGCTTTCTTTCAGGGAGGCTTGGGAATCTTTCATTAAGGAAGTTTTCAACATTAATCATAGCTGCACCTTGAAATAGAAAAGTGTCCTGAGAATAAATTCAGGTTAAGCTATAAAAAAATTCTTAATTCTGTTTTAAGATATTATTAATATTTTGCGAGCTTGGGAGTTTAAGCGATAGCGCTCCAAGGCTTCAAAAACACGAGAGAAAAGCAAAGACTTATTTATCTTGCTGATTTTATAAAGAGATAGGAATCGGGAAAAGCATGCGAAATAAAAATACCATTAAGGTTTTCAGTCCGGAGAAAGTTACGCGCATCGATCAAGAAGGTGAGTGCGACCCCAAAGATGTGGGTTTATCGCAAAGGCGAGTGGATGCCATCTGGGATTCTGTGGTGGATTTTTATGCCTCAGGTATCCAACCAGCCATTTCCATCTGTATTCGCAGGGAAGGCAAGATTATCTTGAACCGCGCAATTGGTCACACTCATGGAAATGAGCCTGGAGCGCGTCATGCTTATGAAAAAGTTCAGGCAACACCAGATTCCCTTTTCAGTCTTTTTTCAGCTTCAAAAGCCATTACCGCCATGGTGATTCATCATATGGCAGAAAAAGAGCTGCTTGATCTGGATGATGCCCTTGCTATGTATCTGCCTGAGTTTGATGAAGGTGCAAAAAGGCATATCACGGTTTGTCATGTATTAACCCATCAGGCGGGTGTGCCGGTGATTCCCGAAGAAGCACTGGATCTGGATATTCTGCAAGACCCTGATCAGATTAGGGAAATCTTTCGCAAATCACCAACGCAGTGGAAGTCGGGTCATGCACTGGGTTACCACGCCTTATCGGGTGGTTTTATTCTTGCAGAGTTAGTGAGAGTGATAACAGGGGAAAGTATCAGAGAGTATCTGGGGAAAAATATTCTGGAACCTTTGGGTTTCAAACATTTTAATTATGGTGTACCCGCTGAAATAGCTTCGGAGGTTGCGCCGCATGTTTACACGGGTACGCCTTTCCCTAGCCTGATAGATAATGTCTTTGTTAAGCGCATTTTGGGTGTGACTTATGGGGAAGCTGTCGAGCTTTCAAATGATGAACGTTTTTAACGGGCATCATTCCTTCTGCAAACATTATTGGTACTGCTGAAGAGACATCTCGTTTTTATGAACTGCTTTTGCGTGATGGAACTTTGAATGGTGTGCAAATCTTTAAGCCCGAAACCGTGCACAATGCTCATGCCATGCACATTGATGCCTTCGATAAGATGTTGGGTATGCCGGTGAAATACAGTCAGGGTTTCATGCTTGGGCGAAAATACCTGAGTATGTATGGCCTGGATACTGAACAGGTATTTGGTCATATCGGGTTTATGAATGTGGTGGGCTATGCTGATCCTGAAAGAGATATTTCTGTTGGGCTCATGAACAACGGCAAGCCAGGACTCACTGCCAAGATGATTAAGTTCCTGAATGTGATGAACACCATAGCGAAGCAAATACCCAAGGTTTAATTTAAAAAGCTATAACAAATAACTAGCCTTGGACTCATGTTTGCAGGATACTTTCGCCAGCTTAAATAGTCAGTCAACTTAACCTTCCTGCTTAAGTTTCCTGTTTAAGAGTTTAGCCCCTTAATTATTCTGGAATCCCTTGTATGACGCTTGTCGAGTTTATCGGCTATGCAGGTGCTTGCGTGGCAGCTGTGATATTCCTTCCCCAAGTTATCCAGACCATTAAAACCAAAGACACCTCAGGTCTTTCCCTTCCAACTTATATACTCATGGTGATTAGTAATACGCTATGGGCGACCTATGGAATCATGACCATGGATTACGCCATTATTCTGAGTCAGGTTTTTCTTTCCCCTATGGCGCTGATTATTCTTGGCTATAAGCTGCGCTTTGGTTGAAGTTCCAAACCGTTTTCAATCATGCGTCTGTGTATTTCTTGAGGCGTATCAAGTATTCGTTGTAATCATGCAGAAAATGTCAGAAATGCGAGCCAGTACCAGAACATGCTTTTAAGGGATGTTACCTTGGTGGGATGAAGTTTTTTCCTCTCTGGGGTATTGATTGATGCTGAAGTTTAAAGATTTATTGAGTTTAAGTACTGCTGTTATTCCATTAAGCGCTATGACTTATTGCACTGCAAATTATGTCGAGCCTCCGTTAACGGATTCCCTGAAAAAAGGCAAAGTGATTGTGCATCGTGATTGCGCAGTGTGTCATGTTCAGGGTTTAAGAGACGCGCCTTTGCTTGGCAATCATGAAGCTTGGGCTCCACGCATTGCTAAAGGTGAAGATGCTTTGTTGAAGAATGCTATCAGTGGTTACAATATGATGCCGAGTCGTGGTGCGAATCCTGAATTAAGTGATGAAGAACTGCTGCTTGCAATTCGTTATATGACCTTAGTTAGCCAGCAGGCTGATTAAGTGTAGTTAACCTTCAGTTTCTTTTGATTCTTCGGAATCAGGCAAGTCGTTATGCTTGTGCCTGCGCTGATAGAAGTTAATGAGTTTGTCCTTTGCCCGTTGGGAGTAGGTTACAAAGTTCATTAAATAGCCCACGTCTTCCCTGCTGGAATCAGCCATCAATGACAGAAGTTTCTGGCTGGATTTATCAATGGTTTGTTGCAACTGACTGGAAACCTTAGATAGATCAATATCGTTATCATTGAAGCTATCATTATAAACCTCATCGAATAGTTCGATGGTGTCACTTGAAATTGCCCTTACTATACCGAGCGTATCACTTCTTAATTCTACATAACGTTTATTGAGTGCCAGTTTGGTTTCAAAAAGATCACGAGTTGAATCGTGAATCTGGAACAGATAGTCAAAATGATTAAAAAGCATCACTAGTTCTCTGGAACTTTCTTCATCATTAACGTGGGAGATGATACTCGAAAGATAAGATGTTAAATCAGTTTTTACGTAATCAATATAATCGAGACGTTTTTCACAGGCGTCGTTGACATTCCTGAAGTTGGTTTCCAGTGCCAGAGTCGTCAGGTTGTAATTCTCCTGAACAAAACGATAAAGTTTTTCCATAACATCCAGTAATTCTTCTTTTGATTGTGAAAAGTTTTCGCTACTTTTTTCTTCAGGCAGTTTAATTCTTTCAAAATCCATTTTTCCTTCACCTACCATTTTTTCTACAAAACGAGAAAAAGGATTGATGAATAAAATGAAAATCATGGAAGCGCCAAGATTAAAGGCAAGATGAATAGTTGCGAGGGCAATGGCAGGGTCACCATCATAAGCCGATATTTGTTGTTTGAACGCAAAAATAACGGGCAGAAAAATAACAACGCCGCCGACGTTAAATAATAAATGACTGAATGCGGTTTTCTTGGCGGCGGCATCCAGATTAACAATTGAAAGCAGCGCAGTTGCCGTTGTTCCGATGTTAGCGCCCATTATAATAGGCACGGCATTTTCAAGACCAAGAATGCCCTGTTGCGTAAAGATAATCGCGAGGCCTGTGGTTACGGAGCTTGACTGAATGAGTGCAGTAAAGGCGCAACCCATGAGAATAGCAACCAGTGGGTTATGGGGGTGATGCAGGAAGCCAACGAGATATTCATTGTTCTGGAGTGGGGATAGGCTGCTGGAAATCAGATTGAGGGTAAAGAATACAAACCCAAAATAGAAAATGGATTTTGAAAAAATCGAGTAACGGGATTTCACGATAGAAAGTAAAAAGCCCGCAATAATTAAAAACGGTGCGAAATAGGTGAGTTTGAAAGCCACCAGTTGTGCCGTAATGGTTGTACCAATATTGGCACCAAAAATAATGCCAACACTATTCTTAAAGGAGAGAACGCCTGCATTAACCAGACTGATGGTGATAATAGAGGTGGCAGAGCTTGACTGAATCACGGCGGTAACCAGTGCGCCAATCAGCACGCCAACAATGGGGATGCGGGTAGAGTCAGCCAGGAATGAACGAAAACGCTCACCTGAGATGCCTTCGATTTCCCTGGAAAAGGATTCGATACCGTAGACGAACAGAATGATGGCGGTGAAGCCTGCTATCAGTATCTGTAGTTCATACATAGGCGCTTTTCCAGATGAGAAAATCAGGAGTTAAAAAATCATTCTCGTTAAAAGAAGGGGAAAATCAAGGACATAGCTGAAATAAAAGCTGATGGTAATCAAGGAAAGAGATTTAAAGAGTGTGTTTGCCTACAGTCGCTTTTGCATACATATATAGGTATTTGTACTTTTCCCCTGCGAGCTATCTGGTGTTAAATCTGTTCTAGCATTCCCCCTATTTTAACAACGGATAAAGGACTTCTCATGAACCAGCAAGCCACTGAATTTACACTTATTGAATTAACGGAAACCTATAACAAGCAGAAGCAGGCTTATCTTGCCCAGCCTGAACCTTCCTACGCACAACGTATCGCCGATCTAAAACAGTTGTCGCGTATGCTTCAGGAAAATGGTCGCGCAATCAAGAAAGCAATTAACGATGATTATGGCTGCAGAAGTAATCTGGAAAATAATATGGCTGACTTTGGTGCTGGCATTGGTTTTATTAAAAGCACCAGTAAACATCTCAAGAAGTGGATGAAGCCGCAGAAACGTAGTGCAGGGCCTGCCTTGCTGGGTGCTAAAGCGCGTTTGATTCCACAACCTTTAGGAATTGTGGGTGTGATTGTTCCATGGAACTTTCCAATTTTCTTATCCATTCCACCCATCGCTACAGCGTTTGCTGCGGGAAATCGTTGCATGGTGAAGATGTCTGAGAATTCACGCAATCTTGCAAAGGTATTAATGGAAATTTCACCTAAATATTTTCCTGAAGACAAACTTGCCTTCTTTGATGAGACAGGTGGCGTAGGTATTGAATTTTCAAAGTTGCCTTTTGACTTGATGATGTTCACGGGTTCACCGGGTACTGCAAGGGCAGTTATGTCAGCAGCAGCAAAAAATCTAACGCCAGTAATTCTGGAATTAGGTGGAAAGAATCCTGTGATTGTGGATCCAGATTACCCACTTGAAAAAGCGGTAAGCCGAATTGTATTTGCCAAACAGATGAATGCAGGGCAGGTATGTTTGAATGTGGATTATGTATTTGTGCATGAAAACCAGAAAGATGAATTTGTGCGTGTGTTGAAAGAAACTACCAAGAAAATGATTCCTGATATCAATGATAGATTCTTTACTTCCATTATTGATGATAAGTCCTTAAACAGGCTTGAAGGTATGTTGGATGATGCTCAGGCAAAAGGTGCAACGGTAATTAACCTGAGTGAGCAGGAAATTAATCGTGAAACGAGGAAGTTTCCTTTCCATGCCGTGCTTAATCCAACACCCGATATGCAAGTGAGTCAGCGTGAAACTTTCGGACCAATCACCACCATTCGAACCTACAAAACACCAAAAGATGTTATCGATTATGTGAATGCAGGTGAGCGTCCTTTAGGTTTCTATGTGTTCTCACACAATAAAAAACTGGTGCAGCAATATATTTCTAACACTATGTCAGGTGGTGTCACTATTAATGATGTGGGCTTACATGCCATGCCAGAAGATTTGCCTTTTGGCGGTGTGGGTAACAGTGGAATGGGTCACTATCATGGTTACGATGGCTTTATTGCTTTTTCAAAAATGCGTCCCGTGTTGTATCAGGCGCGTTTCAGTTTAATGAATTTAATGACACCACCTTATCCGCAGTGGATGAGGAATATGTTGGATAAATAACTGAATAAATAAAAAGTTTCAGTTTTTTCTCAACAAAACAAAAGGTCAAATCAGAGACTTTCCTGATTTGACCTTTTTTATTTCCAAGATTGTTTCCTAAAGTGTTAGGGTTCTTGCGCCTTGCTTGATGCGTTCGAAGATTACGCTAGCACCGTGAATCTCAACGCCATCAATCAAACTTTCACTGTCATAGCCCCGTGCTTTTGTGCAAGGTGGGCAAGCCCATACCTTCCCGCCTCTGGCGATGAAGTCCTCAAGCAGATTTTTCAATGGCTCCATCGGTGATACCTGTGTGTGATTGATGCCGTTCTTACGAACCAGATCAATCGCCGAACTGGTAAGAAAAAGCCCTACATTAAAACCAGCAGTTTGAGCACCATTGGCTAATACCAGACCTACGGATGAAGTTTCGTCATAAATACCCTTAGTCATTACTACAATCAGATCGTCATTTTGAGTTGTCATAATAGTCTCCTTATTTGTTGTTGTTCTGGCTTGGCTAGCCAGTGATTGAACTATGCGGGAGGCGCGCTTTAGCCGATAGTTCAGAAAATGTAGTAAACAACTACAAAAATTGTAGTAAACATCACTGGCTATCCTCAGTAAGATGTAAAGCGTAAAGTGTTTTCAGGAGAGTCTTATGTACGATTACGAAGAGGCATGCCCCATCTCAAAAGCCTCATCAGTGCTTTGTGAGCGCTGGACCTTGCAGATATTGCGTGAAATGTTTTTTGGTGTAACACGCTATTCGGAATTCCAGCGTTATCTGCCAAATATTTCACCGTCATTGTTGAAAACGCGACTGCAAACCCTCGAAGAAAACGGAATTATTGTTAGAAAAAGAATTCCTGAGAAGAAGGGCTATGAGTATTGCCTGACACCCTCAGGTCAGGAATTGAAACCTTTGCTGACAGAGTTCGGAAAATGGGGTGTTAAACATTCCTTTGGTGAGATTGATAAAAGCGAAGTGAATATTTCCACCATCATTCGTGATTTTGCAGTGGCACTTAAGTTAGAGGAGTTGCCAAAAAGTGATTTAACTTTTTCTTTTATGGTGAATGATGAAGATGTCACAAAGAAAATGTATATCATGGTCAGGAAAGGCTGCTCACAAGTGTGTGATGAAAATCTTGGTACTGAAGTGGATTTATATTTAACAGGTTCATC
>JBECKS010000090.1:0-5131 GCA_040235395.1 Pseudomonadales bacterium
ATGAGTATTTTGAGATTATTTTTAACACTGTAGAAACAACGCAGCTAGTTATTCAGAGGTTCTCAAGTTTAAAGACTTTAATTGCATTTTCTCTTAAGAACTTAGGCCATACCTCATCTTTAAATGGCACTTCTGGCATATCCTTGAAAATACGATCCAGGCTCAAGCCCATCGGAAAATAACCGGCATACATGATTTTATCGGCGCCGCGTGTATTGGCGTAATCAATAATTGCCTTTGGATAATGTTTGGGCGCAAAGGCGGATGTCATGTAATACAGGTTGGGATATTTGAGCATTAATTTCACCGCAAGTTCCGTCCAGGGTTCAGCACCATGACGCATGACAATTTTCAATTCAGGAAAGAACCAGCAAATCTCATCAAGTTGCTCAACATGTTGGGGCGCCATAGGAAGCCTTGGCCCTGGGACACCCACACAAGGGCAGAAAGGAATATCCAGCTCAACACAAGCTGCATAAATGGGATACCACTTCTTGTCTCCTAAGGGCACTTGTGGACAAAGGCCTGATGGAAAAGCGGTAACCGCCTTAATGCCGTAGTCTTCATGTAAGCGTTTTATTTTTCTAACTTCTTCCATACCCAAATTTGGATTTGCCTCATAAGAAACAAAAAAACGATCTGGGTAACGTTTTAAGGCTTCCTTGGTGACTTCGTTCTGGTCATCAATTCCAGACATCACTTTTTCAATATTGAACTTATCAAGCAACTCAATGGTGTAAGCAATGTAATCGTCTTTTTTTCCTGTTTGAGGAATATCCTTGAACATATATTGCGCAGGCATTTTGAACATCATGCGCGACTCTTCATCAAGCAGTAAAGGTTTGATGAAGTCATACCAGCCACTGTTATCTTCACCTGGCACGTTCAACATTAAATCAATTACTTTTACATCACTCGGCATTGGCATGGTTATTTCTCATCTCGTTGCTTATTTTCAAACTATAAATTGATTGCATAAGTCTGAAGCAATTCGCCTCGCTTGACCTACTCCAAAAGTGTTAGTTTTTATTTATTGGACAGATTAAAGATGGTAATCATAAAGGAGGGTTCTTACCCTCCTTGATTAATTTTTAAAATCCAAGACTTTTCAGTTTTTCCTTTGCCTTCTGTTCTGCTTCTTTCTTGGCTTTTTGCTTTTCAGCTTTCTTTTGGGCTTCCAGCTCTGCTTTCTGCTGATCTTCCCAGCTATTCAGTTTCGCTTTTGCAAGTTCTTCCAGCTGTTTCTGTTTGGCATCAAGACCACCATCTCCAGCAAGCGTAGCATTCAGGTCTTCGCTATATGACCCTGTGCTTTCTGTCAGTTTTGCCTGAAGTTTTGCTTTTAGCTGTGCTTCTAACTCAGCCTGCTTGGCATCTATCTTTGCGTTCAAGGCTTTTTTCATTTCACTATCAAGTGATGAATCAAAAGAGGTATCCAGACTTTTCAGATTACCTTTTGCATTCACCGTAATAGTAAATTGATGAATAGTTTCCAGTAATTGTCCAATCTGTTTTGCGGTACCTGATGTTGCGCCAGATTTGAATTGCGCTTCAGAAAATAAAGTATCCACCTTCATTTTGAGCTTTCCATTCTTGATAAGCGCTGTTCCAGTGATATCGGCTTTTGCCTTATCAAGGCTCAGTTTGAAACTTTCGTTACCAGAAACCTTGAACTGATTGATTTCCATTTTCTTGACCTTGAATTCCGCTTTATCAAAAGCATTCTTCGGGTCGATATGATTGAATTCAGCGTTCAAATGCATGGAATCGTAACCTTTCAACTGCGTACCATTGATGCTCAGTGTAATCGGTCTACCCAGAATTTCTGGTTGATGTGTTACATCCTTTAATTTTCCATCAAGGTGACCAGCTGCAAGAACAATATCCATCCTTGCTTCACGCAAGAGAAAATCAGGCAAACTTTCAACCCCACCAAAATGTATGTATCGACCTCCCTGACGCTCTACCTCTTTCACCTCTTCTTCCTGAGTAGCTTCAAGATAAGGCTTGGCTTTTTCGTACCACGCTAATCCTGTTTCCGTCCATTCACCGGCTTCATTACCAAAAAGCAAACGCGTAATGTTGGTAGCGCCACCCTCATCCAGACTGTATTTACTTTTCAGGTTTGCAAGATCTTCTGAAGGCGCAGACTTCACTTCCTTGAGTTTTTCTGAAAGCTCCTTATACGCAGTGCTATAAGCAGATTTTGCCTGTGCAATTTTCTCTTTCTCTTTTTTCAGTTCCTTATTGATTTCAGAAAGCCTTTCCTTACGCTTATTAAAATCTTCAAGAGACTCTAGTTTTTCCGTTGTCAGCTTCGTTATTTCAGCCTGATAAGCCTCCAGTTGTTTCTGATCCATTAAACCCGTTTTTGATTCATCAAGAATTTTACTGTGCTGCTCATAAAGCGTTTTTAATTCCTCGCTCCTGACTTCCGTAAGCAAGGTTTCTCGCGCCATGATTTCATCGGCCGTTGGAAGTTCACCTTTAATTTCATCCATGAGCGAAGGCTCTTTGCTTTCTGGCTCCGCTTTTTTAGCAATGGCTCCAGAGCTACTTCTGGGTGTATTAAAGCGAATACCATCAACACTCATTTCGTCGATGATGACCTGCCCCATTAACAGATTCCAGAAAGCCAACTCAAATGCCATACCCTGAATTTCAACCGCATTGGTCATGGGCGCATCAGGGTTGGTCACTTGTAATCTATTAACACGCATACCAAGAGGGCTCACAGTTAGATTGACTGAGTCCACATTTACCTGCGCGCCTACGGCTTCACTGCCATAGTCTTCAATAGAGTTCTTTACAAAGCTCGTTGCAAAGAAATAACCAAAAACAAATAGCGTTCCAAACAGTAACACGAATGCAATTAAACCGGGCCAACGAATCCACTTATTCATTACACAAGCCCTCCCCTATCAAGAGCGCTGTAAATATGAAACAGCTTACTTGCCTTAAGAACCTGCATGAGTTTTGTTTTCTGAACCCATGCATAAATCCTTTCGCGATATTGTTTAATCAGTAAATTGAAAATAAAAAATAATGGAAGCGCCAATGCCAGAGAAATAAGAAGACTGCCCAGTACCAGAGTATTATTGAACCTCGTTACTCGCCAGGCATCGGAATGATACATGGATGTCCACATAGCAACTAAGTCTGGGTTATTGAGAAGGCTTTCCCCTAAAGCGATAAAAGCTGGATCGAGAAGATAGGCAAAGCCTGAAAAAAAGCCCCAGGCAAGAATGAAACCCGTTAAGTTAATTCTCAGAACCAGAGCAAGAAAAACCACCAGAATATTGTGAATGCTCAGCAAGGGCGTAAAACCCAGAATCATGCCAAGAATGAACGCCAGGGAAATCTGGGAAGGGTTGGTTTCAGAATTCAACGCCTTAAGTAATTTTGCCAACATGCTTAACACAATCTTGTCCTCGCTATTCTTTTCATTATTCCGGCAATTTCATCGTTATTCCTGCTGAAATTATTATCATTTTTATCACAGCAAGCTGAACAAGACATTACACCTTTTGCTGTCGGTCTGGAAGACAAGCTCAATTGTTGGGTCATTTATTCAGGAATGCGTAAAAATCGTCGTTAAATCATCAATTTTTTAGAATCGTCATTCATGAAACACCCCTCTCTTGGTTATACTAGCCCGCCCATTTCGAAGGCAGGTCATCAAGCAATAACCTGCTTTCAGGCAAGCAGCAGAACGCCGCTTATCGCATTCAGAAACTTAAGGAGACCAGCATGTCACAGGCACAAGCTAAAGATACCCCCGAACAGGCAGAGTTCCGCCAATATTGCAGGAACTGGTTGAAGGATAACCTTCCACCCGAACCTCCCGTCAGGCTGCCGCAATCAGCTTTGGAAATCATGACCAAAGAGCAGCTCGACTATTTGTGTGCCTGGCAAAAAGCCGCTTACGACGCTGGTCTGGTTGGTTGTGATTACCCTAAAAGCCATGGTGGCGGCGGTAAAACCGATTGTCAGCGCATTGCCAACTCAGAGATGCAGGCTGTAGCGACGCCTTTCCTGCCAAACGTTATCGGTCTTGGTATGGCTGCACCCACTATCTATCACCATGGGCGTGAGGAAGTGAAAGAAGAACTTTTACCCAAGCTTTTCTCTGGCGAGGAAATCTGGTGTCAGGGTTTCAGTGAGCCAGGCGCTGGTTCTGACCTTGCAAGCGTGCAGACCTTTGCCAAAAAAGAAGGTGACAAGTGGATTATTAACGGTCACAAGGTATGGACTTCGCTGGCTCATTTCGCCAGTCACATGATTCTACTTTGCCGAACTGACAAGTCTGATAAATACAAAGGACTTTCTTATTTTGTAGTTCCCATCAAATCCAAACTTGGCGAAGGCGTAACCGTTCGCCCACTCATTAAAATCACTGGCGAAACCGGTTTTAACGAAGTGATTTTTGAAAATCTGGAAGTTGACGATAAATACCGTCTTGATGAAGTGGGTAATGGCTGGCAGGTAGCCATGACAACTTTGTTGCACGAACGTGGTGCAGGCCCATTGGTAACACCTGCCTCTGGCGGCAAAAGTAAAAGTGAAGAAGAAAGTGAAAGCAGCGCTGGTGCTTATGGCTTGATTGACCTTGCTAAAAAATCATTCCGCAACGGTAAAGCTTCATCGGAAGATGCCGTCATTCGCGATGAAATCATGAAGCTTATTATTCGTCAGGAAGGTATGCGTCAGAATGGTCGCAGAGCTCGTGTTCCAGCCTTGCTTGATCATCCAATGCGTATTCCCCTGCAAGGAAAATTACTGATAACAGAAATGATGCAGGATACCGCCAATGTTGCACTTAGCATTGAAGGTGCATCCAGCTCTCTTTACCTTGCTGATAAGAATGCACCCGATGGTGGCCAATGGCCTCTGTCTTATATGAACTCTTTTGGTGGCACGATCGCTGCGGGTACGAGCGAAGTTCAACGAAACATACTAGGTGAGCGTGTTCTTGGTATGCCTAAGTCGAAGTAAAGAAGCCAAAAAAATTTTAAAGAATTCAAGAGGAAATAATAATGTCACAACAACCTTCTAATTTTGGCTTCGGCGAAGAAGAACAAATGCTCCGCGACGCCGCCAAGAAATTTTTTCAAGACAACGTAACAATCGA
>JBECKS010000264.1:0-1723 GCA_040235395.1 Pseudomonadales bacterium
CTCAGCAGGCAGGTCAAATGCGGCCGTGCCGTCTTCCCCGGTGGTCGCCAGTGTTTTGCCCGTGCCGGTCCCGACGGTCACGCCGGCCAGGGGCGCCCCATCCTTGAGGGCCGTGGTCCAGACCACCATCTGGCCGGGGTCGGCGAAGGCGTCCAGGCCGATCTGCGTGACCTGGACCCAGGCGACCACGATCCGGCCGTAGCGATCCTGGAGGCGTTGCGCCCCTTGCCCTTCGACCACGACGACCAGGTGTCCCAGGCCGCCCTCCAAGCCCGGGCCCAGGTCGATACCCACCTCGGCCAGGGCGTCGGCTGCGGCTTCAGGCTTCAGGGTTTCGTTCATCACCCGGCGGCCAGGTGGCTCCGGCAGTTTCTCCTGCTGGTACAGGTTCTGCAGATAGGTCTTGTATGCGGGCCAGTCGGAGGGCTGGACCTCGTAGGCGCGTACCTTCAGGCTGTCGTGATTGATGGCATAGACCGTAAAGATGGGCTGCTTCGAGGCAGGGTCCAGGGTGACCAAGGCCTCCTCCGGCCCAAAGAGAGCCGGCTCGGCTGACCCCACTTTGAACTCCAGGCGCGCATCGTCACCCAGCCTCTGACCGAACGTGTCCTGGATCGATCCGCTGACGGTGACCCGGTAGGTGGTGCGCCCGGCCGTGGCGCCGCGGATGGTGATCGAGCTGCCCACGACGTCCACCGTGGCGCCGGGCAGGGCTGGCTCGACCCGCAACATCGACTCCTCGTAGGCGTCGACGTCCAGGGGGTTGTTGAACTGGATGACGAAGGGGGCCAGCGGCGGGCACCGGTCGTTCCCCCACGAGCAGTCATGGCGCTCGATGCGCAGCGGCGCGTAGGTGCGGAACTCGTAGCGCTGGGCCGCGGTCGTGACCAATGGCCCCTCGGCGGAGGGCGTGCCCGGACCGACGGTGACCTGGATGGCAGCGTCGGCCGGCAGCGGTTCCTGGGCCACGAAGGCCAGCCAGCGATCTTCACCAGCGTCGTCGGCCATGCGCCTGGCGGCCTTGTCCGCGTCCAGCTCCTCGCCGTCCGCCAGCCTGAGGGGAATTGCCTGGCCGCCAGCGGTCACCTGGATGGTGTCCAACACCGCCTCCGGGTCGATCCGCTGGTCGAAGAGAACCACAAACACCGGTTCCAGTGGCTGCGGATCGGTCGAGGGGTAGGAGCCGATCATGACCGGTGGGGGCGTGCTGAAGGTCCAGCTCACCGCCTCGGCCAGCACGCCGCCTATCATCGACTGGGTGCCGGCGGGCACGGTGACCACATATTCGGTGGCCATGGGCAGGCGGTCGATGGCCGCCGACTCGTACTCAAAACTGAGCGTCTTGGTGCCCAGCCATTTCCAGGTGCCGGGCAGTGCCGGCTCCACCTGCACTGGCACCTCCTCGGCCGCCAGCGCGCCGAGGGTCGCCAGGGGCACCATCGGCTGGTTGAACGTCACGCTAATGAAGGGTGCCAGCGGGATCTCGCCCTCGGGCGCATAGCGCAATACCTCCAGAGGACCGGCTTCGACCGCCTCGGGTGTAGCCGGCACCGGGGGTGGCGGGAAGGTCTCTTGGATGGTCTCACCGGTCCGCGGCGGCGGGAGGGACTCCTCTGGTAGCCGGAACGCGACCTGGTCCTCAGGCGTTACGTCAAGCGCCGGCAGCCGGGCCAGGATCTGCGCGATCTCTTCGCCAGTCAATGGTTCGCCACTGGCCACCGGG
>JBECKS010000132.1:0-2893 GCA_040235395.1 Pseudomonadales bacterium
TTGAACAGAATCTACAAGTGCATCGAAAAGAGATGTCGAGAAATGATGCTGTTGCACTTTTCAAGGAAATGGGAGAGTACTACAAGGTAGAAATTATTGAGTCGATTCCAGAAGACGAAGTGTTATCCCTTTATCAACAAGGCGATTTCATCGATTTGTGTCGAGGTCCTCACGTACCCTCAACCGGGAAACTTTCCGTTTTCAAATTAACCAAGGTGGCAGGGGCATACTGGCGAGGTGATTCCAGAAATGAAATGTTGCAGCGTATTTACGGAACAGCTTTCGCTAAGAAGAATGAACTAAAAAAGCATTTGCAGCTTATCGAAGAGGCTAGCAAACGCGACCATCGTAAGATTGGTAAGCAACTTGGATTATTCCACATTCAGGAAGAAGCACCAGGTATGGCTTTCTGGCATCCCGATGGTTGGTCTATTTACCAACAGATTGAACAATATATTCGCAAGGTACAGATTGATAACGGTTATCAGGAAATTCGTACACCCCAATTAGTGGACTTTTCCTTGTGGGAAAGATCAGGGCATGCAGAGAAATTTGCTGATGACATGTTTTCTCTTTCTTCAGAGCATCGCCAATATGCGATTAAACCCATGAACTGTCCTTGCCATGTGCAGGTCTTCAATCAGGGTTTGAAAAGCTACCGTGAATTACCTGTTCGATTGGCTGAATTTGGTTGCTGCCATCGAAATGAACCCTCGGGAACACTACAGGGTTTGATGAGGGTCAGGAGCTTTACGCAGGATGACGCCCATATTTTCTGTAGCGAAGCCCAGATTCAGGCAGAGGTCGCTGGTTTTATTGATCTGCTTTTCAGTGTCTATAAGGATTTTGGCTTTGATGAGGTCATCATTAAGTTATCAACACGCCCCGAAAAGCGTGTTGGCTCTGACGAAATCTGGGATAAAGCCGAGAAAGCTCTGGCGGATGCCCTTGATGCCAAGCAACTGGACTGGCAGGAACTGCCGGGAGAAGGGGCTTTTTATGGCCCAAAAATCGAGTTTTCCTTGAAGGACTGCCTCGAAAGGGTGTGGCAATGCGGCACCATTCAGGTGGATTTCTCTACACCAGGCCGTCTAGACGCTCAATATGTGGCTGAAGATGGCTCTCGTCAGGTACCCGTCATGCTGCATCGAGCCATTCTTGGGTCCTTCGAGCGTTTTATCGCGATTCTGATTGAACATCATGCTGGCTCCATGCCCACATGGCTTGCCCCAACCCAAGCCGTCATCATGAATATCACCGATAAGCAGACTGACTTTTGTAAAAATGTCGAGCAAAGCCTTAAAAATAAAGGCTTTAGGGTCATTTCGGACTTGAGAAACGAGAAAATCGGCTTTAAAATCCGCGAGCGCACGATTCAGAAGATTCCCTATCTTCTGGTGATTGGTGATAAAGAAGTCGAATCCCAGTCTGTAGCGGTACGTACACGAACTGGAGAAGATCTTGGCTCCATGCCCATTGAGGCATTCGCGCAAGCTTTGAAAGAAGAAGTCGCCAGCCGAGGAGCCGTTCAAGTTAAAGATTAAAAAAGCGCTTGGGCATTAGCGGGGCGTTTTTGCTTTTGTATTTAGGTAAGTAGTAACCAGTTCGCAACGCGAATAGGAGATAAAGTTATTAAAAAAGAATCGTTAAAACGTCCTCGATTGAATGATGAGATTGATGTTAGTGAAATTCGATTGATAGGCGATGATGGTGAACAACTTGGTATCGTAAGTGTTGATGAAGCGTTAGATAAAGCTTCTGAACTTGATCTCGATTTGGTAGAGATTGCCCCCGATTCTGAACCTCCTGTTTGCAGATTGATGGATTACAACAAGCATTTGTTTGAATCCAAGAAGAAAAAAGCTGAACAGAAGAAAAAACAGCGTCAGGTTCAGATAAAAGAAATTAAATTTCGCCCAACAACGGAAGAGGGCGATTACAAGGTTAAGCTGAGAAAGCTGATAGAGTTTCTTGAAGACGGCGACAAGGTAAAAGTGACTTTGCGTTTTCGAGGAAGAGAGATGGCTCACCAGGAATTGGGTATGGAATTACTCAAGCGAGTTGAGAATGATCTCTCAGAATATGGAAGTTTGGAGTTAGAACCGAACATGGAAGGGAGGCAGATGGTTATGGTCATCGGCCAGAAGAAGAAAGGTAAATAGTTTAAAACTATTACGCTTGTTTATACGTTGTTAAAAATTGTCTCAAAATGCTCATTTACTAACAGTAAACTCCGCTTTCTCAACAATTTTTGCCTCGTCTAAACTTCGCTCATTACGTTTTAAACCTTTACTTAAGTAATGAACTTAAAATCAAATTTAATTAAACAGGTGTCAAAATGCCAAAGATGAAGACCAACCGAGGGGCTGCCAAGCGTTTTAAAAAAACCGCCTCCGGCTTTAAGCGCAAAAGAGCTGGCAAGAATCATATTCTTACCAAGAGAACCACTAAGAATAAACGCCATTTGAGAGGAACCATGCTGGTTGATCCTTCAGATAAGGCATTAGTGGAACGTATGTTACGTCTCAAGTAAGTTTTAAATTAACGATTCTTATATAGTAGGTAAATAAAATGGCACGTGTAAAAAGAGGCGTTCAAGCACGCCGCAGACACAAGAAAGTTCTTAAACAGGCAAAAGGATATTACGGTGCTCGTAGCCGTGTATATCGTGTAGCTGTACAGGCAGTAACAAAAGCTGGTCAGTATGCATATCGTGACCGTCGTCAGAAAAAACGTCAGTTCCGTGCATTATGGATTGTGCGTATCAACGCAGCAGCACGTTTAAATGATCTTTCTTATAGCAAGTTAATCAATGGTTTGAAAAAAGCATCAATCCAGATCGACAGAAAAGTGTTGGCTGATATTGCTGTACATGATGCAGAAACCTTTAGTG
>JBECKS010000231.1:0-8900 GCA_040235395.1 Pseudomonadales bacterium
GTTCTTCTGGTCGATCTTGATCCACAAGGAAATGCGACCATGGGTAGTGGCATTGATAAAAACGATTTAGAGGATTCTCTCTTTGATGTTTTGGTTGAAAACTTGCCTGCCAAAGAAGCCGTAATGCATAGTGAAGCAGGAAAGTTCGATGTTTTACCAAGTAATGATGATTTGACGGGAGCAGAAGTGGCGTTGCTTTCCGTATCAAACAAAGAGTCGAGGCTGAAGTATCAGCTTGCTTCCTTAAGAAATGAATATGATTACATTATCATTGATTGCCCCCCATCCTTAAGCATGTTGACGGTGAATGCTTTGGTAGCCGCAAATAAGGTTATCATTCCCATGCAGTGTGAATATTATGCCCTTGAAGGTTTAAGCGGTTTGATGAAAACCATTGAACAAATAAAACGAGTGCTGAACCCCGGGCTGGAAGTTGCTGGTTTATTGCGCACTATGTATGACCCTAGAAACAGTCTGGCAAATGATGTTTCAAGCCAGTTGATTAATCATTTTGGAGATAAGGTGTTTCGCACTATTATTCCAAGAAATGTGAGGCTGGCCGAGGCGCCAAGCCATGGGACTCCGGCGCTTGAGTACGATAGTAAATCCAGGGGGGCCATTGCCTATCTGGCTTTGGCGGGAGAGCTAATCAGGCGGGCAGAAAACAGGGAAAAAACAGCGTGATTTAATCATCAGGCTTTATCAGATAAACAATAGAATAAAAAGGCAGCTTTTTTACAATGGCGAAAAAGAAACGAGGTTTGGGTAGGGGTCTAGAGGCGCTAATCGGCGAGGCTAACACCCGTACAGCCAACCAAGACCAAGGCGCTGCGGATCTGGGGTCGGGCTCATCCGAGGCCCTTAAAGACATTCCAATTGAGTTTCTTCAGCCTGGAAAATATCAACCAAGAAAGGACATGCACCCCGATTCCCTGGAAGAGCTTGCTAACTCCATAAAGGCGCAAGGCTTAATGCAGCCTGTTGTGGTTCGCCCTATTGGGCATGAAAAATATGAAATCATAGCGGGTGAAAGGCGCTGGAGAGCATCACAGATTGCCCAGCTGGATAAGATTCCAGCCTTGGTAAAGGATGTGCCAGATAATGCGGCTATTGCCATGGCCTTAATTGAAAATATTCAGCGCGAAGACCTTAACCCCATGGAAGAAGCTGAAGCCCTACATAGATTATCCATCGAGTTTGATCTTAGCCATCAGGAAGTAGCTGATGCCGTTGGTAAATCCAGAGCAACAGTCAGCAACTTGCTGCGTTTGATGAATCTGGGAAGAACAGCAAGAACCATGTTGGAAAGGGGTGAAATTGAAATGGGCCATGCCCGGGCTATTTTAAGTCTTCCAGAAGACCAACAAGCGCATTTGGCGAAACTGGTTGTGAACAAAGGGCTTTCAGTCAGGCAGGTTGAGCGAGAAGTGCAAAACCTGAATAAAAAAGAAAGCTTGGGGAGCCCACGACAACAGGAAAAACAGAACCCAGATGTTCGTCGTCTTCAGAGCGACCTGAGCGAAAAACTAGGTGCCCCAGTTTCTATTCAGCATTCAGCAAAAGGCAAAGGAAAGCTGGTGATTAGCTACCACAGTCTTGATGAATTAGAAGGTATTCTGGAACACATCAAATAATTCAAAAAGCCAGAGATTTTGCCCGCTCCAAGCTTGTGGATAAGTAACAAAGTCTCTATACTTCGCCCCGCTCAAAGGGCGGGATTTCCGGAAAACAGGTTGAAATCTTGTGGAGCGGATTCGTATAAAGGCGCTTTTCTTTTCAAATGAAAGACCAGAGTCGGCACAAGGGTGGGTTTATGAGCCAACCAGCCAAATTGAGTCACCCTGAGCTAGCAGTGGTGGTTTTGATTAAAACGTTTTTTGTGGCTGCTGCGCTTGTCTTGTTTGTTATCAAGGCTATCCCTGATTATACGAATGCTGTTTTTTATGGGGTTGTTATATTTTTTATCAACAATCTTGTGTTTGCCCTGTATGTGTTTCAGTTTTCGGGGGTACATTCATCTTTTCAGATGATAAGAGGTTTTCTCCGAGGGGTATTTTTTAAACTTGTTTTTTTTGCTTTGTCCTTACTGGTTATTTTCCAGCTGGATGAGCAAAGTGCGGATTATCTTCAAAGCGCCGCCATATTTGCTAGTTACTTTTTATTACAGTTTTTCCAGATAGTTTTTTCGGCTTTTGAGTCAAGAAAACTTTAAAATTCAAACAAAAAGATAAACGATAGAAAAAGCGAGATTATGTCAGGTAGTGGATCAACAGGTTACATCACCCATCATTTAACCAACCTAACCTTTGGCAAGCATGCTGATGGCCATTGGGGTTTTGCCCATAATGCTGAAGAAGCTGCTGATTTTGGGTTCTGGGCTTTTCATATGGATAGCTTGGGCTGGTCCCTTTCTTTGGGAATTATTTTCCTAACCTTGTTTAAGCTTGCTGCGAACAAAGCGTCAGCAGATACCCCTTCAGGTCTGCAAAATTTTCTAGAGATGGTGGTTGAGTTTATAGATAACCAGGTTAAAGATGCTTTTACAGGAAAAAGTAATTTGGTTGCTCCTTTGGCGCTAACCATTTTTGTCTGGGTCTTTCTGATGAACCTGATGGATTTGATACCGGTTGACTTTATTCCAGTGTTGTCGGCCCTTATCAATGGAGAAAGCTGGAGCCAAATTTCTGCGGGTAATTCTCATACCTATATGAAGATTGTTCCATCAACAGACCCCAATGTAACCCTAGGCATGTCGTTTTCTGTTTTTGCCTTAGTTATTTTTTACAGTTTAAAAATGAAAGGCCCGGTTGGTTTTATAGCAGAACTAACCATGCACCCATTTCACACAGAAAATAAATTGGTGCAGTTTCTGGTTTTCGTTCCAATCAATTTTTTTCTTGAGTCGGTAAGCTTGCTGGCAAAGCCTGTTTCTTTAGGTTTGCGATTATTTGGAAATATGTACGCAGGCGAAATGATTTTTATTTTAATCTGTTTAATGTATGGCGCGGGCTTCTTGCTAGGAAGTTTTGGCGGCGTACTTCAGTTTGCCTGGGCGGTATTTCATATTCTTGTTATTACTTTGCAGGCATTCATATTCATGGTGTTGTCGGTCGTTTATCTAAGCGCTGCACACGATCATCATTAAAAGTTTCATAAACCAGTAAAGACGTTAAAAAACTAGGAGCAATCATGTCAACTTTAGGTCTTATTTATATCGCAAGCGCAATCTTAATCGGTCTTGGCGGTCTTGGTGCTGCCATCGGTGTAGGTTTGTTAGGTGGAAAACTTCTTGAAAGCACAGCGCGTCAGCCAGAGCAAGCACCACAATTACAAGGTCGTATGTTCCTGATGGCGGGTTTGATTGACGCGATTCCAATGATTGCTGTTGGTATTGCGATGTATCTTATTTTCGCTGTTGCTCCAAACGTACACTAAAAGCCACAACACTTATTTTTAATTGAGGTGCTAGCGTGAATATAAATGCTACCCTGATCGGTCAGGCGATTTCATTTTTCTTTTTCGTTATTTTTTGCATGAAGTTTGTATGGCCGCCTATTTTGGCCGCCATGGAAGAGCGTGCACAAAAAATAGCTGAAGGCTTAAGCGCTGCTGATAAAGCTGCAGAAGATCTGCTTAATGCCCAGGCAACTGTGGAAGCTGAACTAGCAGAAGCAAAAGCACAGGCGGCTACCATTCTGGAACAAGCTAACAAACGAGCAAGCCAGATTGTTGAAGAAGCAAAAGAAGATGCTAAGGCTGAGGCGGAAAGAGTGAAGTTGGCAGCAAAGGCAGAGTTGGAACAGGAAGCTAATCGAGCAAAAGAAGCACTACGATCACAAGTTGCTCAGCTGTCTGTTGTTGGTGCAGAAAAGATTCTAGCTAAAGCGGTTGATCAAAATGCTCACGCTGACATGTTAAATAAACTTGCTGCAGAACTTTAATTTCAAAAAACGATTATGGCTGAATTAACGACAATTGCCCGACCTTATGCCAAAGCAGCGTTTCAATACGCATTGGAAAGTAATGCATTGGATTCCTGGTCAAAAGCACTTGCCAAGCTAGCTTTGATTGCTAGTGACGCACAGGTAAAAGCTTTGTTGCTAAAGCCTGATTTAACAACTGCAAAAAAAGTTGATTTTTTTGCTTCTGTGAGTGATGAACCCCTCAATGAAGCTCAGAAAAACCTACTAACACAATTGGCAGACAACAAACGCTTAGAAACCTTGCCTGCTATTTTTGTGTTGTTTGAAGATTTTCTGGCAGAACAACAAAAGACCGTAGATGTGGATGTTGCTTCTCCATTCCCTTTAAAGGATGAAGAAATACAAAAACTGGTTGCTTCTTTAAAAACACGTCTTGGTCGAGAAATCAGGCTTCAATCAACAATAGATGAAAGCTTGATTGGTGGTGTTGTGATTCATGCTGGAGACATGGTTATTGACGCCTCTGTAAAAGGCAAATTGGCAAAGTTAAAAAACGAACTGAATACCTGATTGAGAGAAAACGATAATGCAACAACTAAACCCTTCAGAAATTAGCGAGATTATCAAGCAACGTATCAGCAACCTTGATACATCATCCGAGGCTCAGAACGAGGGCACAATCGTCAGCGTGTCTGATGGTATTGTTCGGATTCATGGTCTGGCCGATGTTATGTATGGCGAAATGATCCAGTTTGATGGCGGTCTTTTTGGAATGGCGCTCAACCTTGAGCAAGACTCAGTGGGCGCTGTTGTTCTTGGTGATTATTTGGGATTACAGGAAGGACAGAAAGTTAAATGTACAGGCCGTATTCTTGAGGTGCCTGTAGGACCAGAGATGCTTGGCCGTGTTGTTGATGCCTTGGGCAATCCCATTGATGGAAAAGGCGAGATAGGAACAACACTTACCGACGCTGTTGAGAAAGTTGCTCCTGGTGTTATTGATAGAAAGTCTGTTGATCAGCCAGTACAGATTGGTTTGAAAGCTATTGACTCAATGGTTCCCATTGGAAGGGGTCAGCGTGAGCTGATTATCGGAGACCGTCAGATTGGTAAAACGGCGATTGCCATTGATGCCATTATCAACCAGAAAAAAACCGGCATTAAATGTATCTACGTAGCGATTGGTCAAAAACAATCATCCATTGCAAACGTTGTGCGTAAACTTGAAGAGCATGATGCAATGGCGCACACCATCATTGTTTCAGCATCAGCTTCAGATCCTGCGTCCATGCAATTCCTTGCACCTTTTGCAGGTGCAACGATGGGAGAATATTTCCGTGACCGCGGTGAAGATGCATTGATTATTTATGATGACTTGACCAAGCAGGCTTGGGCATACAGACAGATTTCACTGCTTCTTCGTCGTCCACCAGGTCGTGAGGCTTACCCAGGCGACGTTTTCTATTTGCATTCTCGTTTGCTGGAAAGGGCGTCACGAGTGAATGCTGATTATGTAGAGAAGTTCACTAATGGTGAAGTTAAAGGCAAAACCGGTTCTTTGACAGCGCTTCCAATTATCGAAACGCAAGCAGGTGACGTTTCTGCTTTCGTACCCACAAACGTAATTTCGATTACGGATGGACAGATATTCCTTGAGTCGAACATGTTTAACGCAGGTATTCGCCCTGCGATGAACGCAGGTATTTCAGTATCTCGAGTAGGTGGTGCGGCACAAACAAAAATAATTAAGAAGCTTGGCGGCGGTATTCGTCTGGCTTTAGCGCGTTTTAGAGAGCTTGAAGCATTTTCACAGTTTGCATCGGATCTTGATGATGTAACCCGTGCAGAGCTTGAACACGGCCAGCGTGTAACAGAATTGATGAAGCAAAACCAGTTTTCACCTCGCTCAGTTGCAGAAATGGGTATCGCATTATTTGCAGCCGAACATGGTTTCTTAAAAGAAGTAGAGCTAAACAAGATCGGTGCTTTTGAAGCAGCCTTGTTGTCTTACATGCGCGCTGAATATAAAGATCTTATGTCAGAGATTGACGAGACGGGTAATTTCAGTGATGACATTGCTAATACCTTTAAAGAAGCGCTTGAAAAATTTGTAAGCACGCAAACCTGGTAATAATCCTGAGGGCAGCACCCAATGGCTGGTGGAAAAGAAATACGAACCAAGATAGCAAGCGTTCAGAGCACGCAAAAAATCACGTCGGCAATGGAAATGGTTGCCGCGAGCAAGATGCGTAAAGCTCAGGATCGTATGGCCGCTTCAAAACCCTATGCTCAAAAAATAAGAAGCGTTATTGGTCACCTTGCACACGCCAATCCTGAATATAAACACGTTTTTATGCAGAAGCGCGAAGTGAAAAGAGTTGGGTACATCGTGGTGTCTTCTGATAGAGGTTTGTGTGGTGGTTTGAACACAAATGTTTTCAAAAAAGTAGTGACTGATGCAAAAGCAAATGAAGCTGCAGGTATTGAAAGTGATTTAGCCTTGATTGGTAAAAAAGGCCTTAGCTTTTTCAGAAGCATTGGTGGCAGAGTGGTTGCCTCAACATCAGAGCTAGGCGATGAGCCGAGCCTACAAGAGATGATAGGCACGGTAACAAGTATGTTGAAAGCTTTTGAAGCTGGAACCATTGATGAGCTTTATGTGGTTTACAATGATTTTGTAAACACAATGACGCAAACGCCAACACTAAGCCAGTTATTGCCTCTTCAACCTGATGAAGAGGAAGCATTAACACATCAGTGGGATTATATTTACGAGCCAGATGCAAAAGAAATTCTGGATAATCTTCTTGTTAGATTCATTGAGTCACAGGTTTATCAGGCGGTTGTTGAAAACAACGCATGTGAACAAGCAGCAAGAATGATTGCAATGAAAGCAGCGACAGACAACGCTGGTGAATTGATTGATGATTTACAGACTTTATATAACAAAGCCCGTCAGGCAGCGATTACCCAGGAAATTTCTGAAATCGTTGGTGGCGCGGCAGCGGTTTAATGAATTGAATTTTTAAAGTTGCAAGACCAAAGTTTAAGAGGAAACACACATGAGTAGCGGTCGTATTGTTCAGATTATTGGTGCGGTAATTGACGTTGAATTTCCAAGGGAGTCTGTGCCCAAGGTTTATGATGCGTTGAATGTTCAAGGCGCTCAAACCGTGCTCGAAGTTCAGCAACAGTTAGGTGACGGTATCGTTAGAACCATTGCCATGGGTTCGACAGAAGGATTGAAAAGAGGTCTGGACGTACAGAGCACAAGTGAGCCAATTCGTGTTCCGGTTGGTAAAGCAACACTGGGTCGCATCATGGATGTATTGGGCAACCCTATTGATGAATGCGGTCCAATTGGCGAAGAAATGAAATCTGCCATTCACAGAAAAGCACCAACATATGCTGAGCAGGCGGCAACAGAAGAATTATTGGAAACAGGCATCAAGGTTATCGATCTTGTTTGTCCATTTGCTAAAGGCGGTAAGGTTGGTCTGTTTGGTGGTGCCGGCGTAGGTAAAACCGTTAACATGATGGAGCTTATTAACAACATTGCTAAAGAGCACTCAGGCTTGTCAGTGTTCGCTGGTGTAGGAGAGCGTACTCGTGAAGGTAATGACTTTTACCACGAAATGCAGGAAGCAGGCGTTGTAGATGTTAATAAATTCGATAACTCTAAAGTGGCCATGGTTTATGGTCAGATGAACGAGCCACCAGGAAACAGACTGCGTGTTGCCTTGACCGGTTTGACCATGGCAGAGGCTTTCCGTGATGAAGGAAGAGACGTTCTTCTTTTCGTTGACAATATTTATCGATACACACTAGCGGGAACAGAAGTATCAGCATTGCTTGGTCGTATGCCTTCCGCGGTGGGTTATCAGCCAACACTTGCCGAAGAAATGGGTGTACTTCAAGAACGCATTACTTCAACAAAAACTGGATCCATTACGTCTATCCAGGCTGTTTATGTACCAGCGGATGACTTGACCGACCCATCCCCAGCTACAACCTTCTCTCACTTGGATGCGACCGTTGTACTGAGCAGGGATATTGCAGCAAAAGGTATTTATCCTGCGATTGACCCACTTGATTCAACTTCACGCCAGCTTGACCCTCTTGTTATTGGTCAGGAGCATTATGAAGTGGCTCGAGGCGTTCAAAGTATTTTGCAACGTTATAAAGAATTAAAAGACATTATCGCCATTCTTGGTATGGATGAGCTTTCAGAAGAAGACAAGCAAGTTGTGGCGCGTGCGCGTCGTATTGAAAACTTTCTGTCTCAACCATTCTTTGTGGCGGAAGTATTTACAGGTTCACCAGGAAAATATGTTTCCTTGAAAGACACTATTCGTGGATTTAAAGGCATTCTTGATGGTGAGTTTGATGATTTACCTGAAAAAGCCTTTTACATGGTTGGTGGTATTGATGAAGCCATTGAAAAAGCGAAAAAATTGAAAGAAGGCTAATCTTAGTTAAATAACACAAGGGTGGAAAATGGCAGCAACAATTTCATGCCATGTAGTAAGTGCAGAAGAAGAAATTTATTCTGGTGAAGTGCAAATGGTTAGCGCCACAGGCTCTTTGGGTGAGCTTGGTATTTTGCCTGGCCATACGCCATTACTATCACCTCTGATTCCTGGCCCTGTGATTTTGCGAAATGCAGAAGGCGAAGAAGAAATTGTTTATGTTTCTGGTGGTATGCTTGAAGTTCAGGCAAAAGAAGTGATTATCCTGGCTGACACAGCAATCCGTGCTCACGATGTTGATGAAGCTGCTGCATTAGAAGCTCAGAAACAGGCAGAACATGCTTTGGCAAATCAGAGCAGTGAAATGGATTATTCCACTGCAATGATTATGTTTGCAGAAGCAGCGGCACAATTACGCACACTTCAGGCTTTGAAGAAAAAGCTGGGCGGTTAACATCGGGCGTCTGGCTTTTTATTTTAGCCATTTTCTTTTAATTCAGGTTTATTC
>JBECKS010000028.1:0-3938 GCA_040235395.1 Pseudomonadales bacterium
TCCATTTACAAAACTAAACTCGGTGATGAAGTATTAATCGTTGATAAATATTATCGAATCGTTGGATTCTCAAGCGGAACTTATTCGTCTGCGAACCCTGTTTTTTTTGTATTAAAGGACAACCTGGAGGAATCGCTCTCATCTGCAGGCACTTATTCCTACTTGCTCGTATATACAAGGCAAGGAACGGATATAGAATCGCTGAAAGCTAAGATCATTGAAAACGTAGAAAAAGTAAACGTTTTAACTCATGGAGAATTCATTAAAAACGATTACGATATGGCTAAGCAGATGGGGGCTGAAACGATCCTGATTATGACTGCCATTTGTGGTGGACTTGCAGCCCTCATAATAGGCTATTCAAGCTACTCCATGGTACTGAGGAAGAAAAAGGAAATAGCCATAATCAAAGCAATTGGCGCTAAAAATAAATTACTTCTAGCAGCAATCCTCGTTCAATCAGTTTTTATTACTGCCTTGGCTTATTTCACCGCCCTGATTTTATTAATCGCAATAGGACATCTGCTTCCTTATCTCGCGCCACAAATTACCCTGAAAATTACACCGGAACTTGTCTTTCAACCGGCTATATTGGCAATTCTGGTTGCACTTGCTGGTGCTTTGTACCCAGCTATTAAAATGCTACGCCTGGACCCAGCTATAGCCTATCAAAATGGATAAGCTCATCATGAACGAAATCATTCTTGAAACAAAAAATGTCTGCAAAACCTTTGGTTCAGGAAACACCAAAGTAAAAGCGGTTGACGAAATATCCTTAAGCATTAATAAGGGAGAAATCCTGTTAATTATGGGTCCCTCGGGATCTGGAAAAACTACATTTCTTTCCATGCTTGGAGGCTTACTGAAGGCTGACCGTGGAAACATTGTTCTCAACGGCGTAGATATCACCAAGCTCGATGAGTCCAGGCTCCCCGAAGTAAGGGCTAAAACCATTGGTTTTATTTTCCAGTCTTTCAATTTGCTGGAAGCCTTGAGCGTAGAAGAAAATATCATGTTTCCTTCGACACTCACTGATGCCAGCAAAAGCAAAATTCAATCACGTTGTGACCAATTATTACTAACCTTGGGTTTGGAACATCGAAGGAAGGCATTGCCACAAACCCTATCGGGGGGTGAAAAACAGCGTGTGGCGATAGCTCGTGCTCTTATCAATCAACCCAAGGTCATCATGGCAGATGAACCAACAGGCAATCTGGATTCACAATCCGGTCAGGAAGTGATGATGCTACTCCATGACATTGCAAGAGATGAAGGTGTTTCTGTTTTGATAGTCACTCATGACCCAAGAGTTGAGGATATTGCTGACCGCATTCTCTGGCTTGAGGATGGAAAGATCTTCGACAGAAAAGCCGAGAAGCATGACTGGGTGAAGGATCCAGTTTGTGGAATGCGAGTGGATGAATGGCGATCGATTCACTTTTACGAATACCGCAATAAACGATATGCCTTTTGCTCTAAAAAATGCCAGGAAAGGTTTGAACAGAATCCCTCAAATTACCTGTAAAAAGAAACCTGACTTAGATTCAATGAATACCAACATTGCAATTATCAATCCGGGTAGCGCCACCATTAAATTAGCTTTGTTCGAAGACAGCAAATCTATCGATTCATTATCCCAAACCCTATCCATCAAAAGCATACCGTCACTCATCAAATCTGAGACACTAACGAAAGCAAGCAACGTAATCATTCGCTTTGTACATGGCGGCGCCCAGTATCAATCTCCAGTGATACTCAACGACCACGTCATCAACAATTTATCTGCCTTCAATGACCTCGCTCCGATACACAACAAACACAGCTTGAATTGCGCAGAGCTAATTCATAAGCATTTCCCGGATAAAAGGATCATTGCAGTTTTCGATACTGAATTTTTTAGACACCTTCCATTAGTTTCAAAAACCTACGCCCTGCCTAAAGAGCTTATTAAAAAATATAATATCAGACGCTATGGGTTCCACGGATTCGCCCACGCTTCGATGCTTGCTCAGGCGAACTCACGACTGTCGACAGCTTCGAAAATTATCACCATGCAACTTGGTAGCGGTTGTTCTATGGCGGCAGTCAAAGATAAGCAGGTAGTTGATACCAGCATGGGCTTTACACCTACAGAAGGACTTTTAATGAGTACACGAAGTGGCGACCTGGATCCAGGGCTATTACTCTGGCTACAGAAGCAGGAAGGTTGGTCAGCCGACGATGCAATGAATGTTATTAACACTCAATCTGGTTGGTCTGGATTAACCGGCCTTGGGGATAACTTTCAACACATACTGGAAAGTGACACAAGCGAGGCAGAACTTGCCGTCGAACTTTTTAAACATCAGATAAGAAAAACAATCGGTGCCTATTTTGCCATATTAGGCGGGCTAGACATTATCTGCCTGAGTGGTGGTATAGCAGAGAATTCGTTGGATATCTGCACAGACATATTCCAACCCTTAAAGCATCTGGGCATTAGCGTTGAGCCAATTCAAGAAGATAAACATCAAAAAGAATCAAAGGCCGTACAACTTATTAGCACACCTAGCTCGTCCGTTTCGGTATTACTTTGCCCAAATAACGAATTTAAAAGCATGCTCGAGTCGGTCAACGCAAGCAGGCTTTTAGAAAACTCCGATAATTTAAGTGAATAAACGAGAAAGGAAATACAATGGCTTTTCTATACAGCGAACAGGACCTACATCGAATCCAGCAACGTGCCAGAATGTACCGGGAAAATTATCCGGCGTTCGCACGTTGGGCTCAAGGCTATGGAGTCATTACACATACTGATGAAACCCAGGTCAGGATTTTCGACCTATGCCAGCAGTTAATTTGTAACAAACGTTTCAATCATCTGGATGAAGTTCTGGAAATACTCGTCGCAGCCGATCATTTAACCAGTGCAGCTATGTGGCTGGTAGTACACATGACCTACTGCAACAAAGTTAATCTAGATGGTAAGCAAAAGGCTTCAGAAGACTTCAAGGAAAATCCACAAGGTCACACGGGTGGCTCTCTCAACATGGCACCCGCTTACGTCGCTTATTTCACCGTAAATCGATTGGAGGGTTTCACACGAAGCTGGCTGATGGGTCAGGGCCATTGTGTGTCAGCCATTGATTCAGTGAATGTACTTTTACAAAACCTCTACCCTGAACAAGCCGGCAGATACTCATTGAATGACGAGGGGCTTTCCAGGCTTTGTAGTGACTTTTACAGTTATGCCATTGATGAAAAAGGTAAGCCAGCTGCGCCCTTGGGTAGCCATGTTAACCCTCATACAGCTGGCGGCCTGATTGAAGGCGGTTATCTGGGATTTGCAGAGTTGCAGTATGTACATATGCCTTTACCCGGTGAACGTTTAATCGCCTTTTTAAGTGATGGTGCGTTCGAGGAACAACGTGGAAGCGATTGGGCCAGCCGTTGGTGGCGAGCTGAAGATTGCGGATTAGTCACCCCCGTGATGATTGCCAACGGTCGCAGAATTGACCAACGATCCACCATGTATCAGCAGGGTGGGCTCTCCTGGTTTCATCAACACCTGGAGCAAAATGACTTTCATCCCATTGCAATAGACGGCAGAGACCCGGCAGCATTTATCTGGGGAATATTCGAGTCGGAGGCACGTCTCAGTGCATGCAGTTCACAAATTAAAAACGGACACATGAGCTACCCGGTAAAACTGCCTTATTTGATTGCTGAAACGGAAAAAGGCTTCGGCTTTTATGGAGCTGGTACTAACGCGGCCCATGGCACTCCCCTACCCTCTAATCCTCGCACGGACGAAGGGTCGAAAAACCTGTTTAACGAATATGCAAGCAAGCTCTACTTGCCGAAAAGAGAACTGCAGGGTGCTGTCCAGACATTAGGGAATCACGACAATGACAAACGCGTAGCTGAAAAATTCCACCCACTTTGCCAGCGAAAAGTAG
>JBECKS010000158.1:0-6926 GCA_040235395.1 Pseudomonadales bacterium
CAAGTTTTTGCATCCGCTCTTCCTTCTTGAAAGGCAAGTCAAGCGCAATCAGTTGGTCAAGCGAGTCAAGCATTCTCAACATCAACGGCGCGATTTGACGTTCCATCTCTGCGCTATGAATAATTGCATTTTCAATATTTTGTGATTCAAGCTTTTGATTCTCAATTTGCTTTTGTAGCTGTTTGATATAAACCGCTAAACCCTCATTTTCCTTTAGCAAAGCTATATATGTTTGCTGCTTATCCCGTAACTCCTGATCAACTTTTGAAATCTTTTTTTCATCTTCCTGGGCAATCTCACCTCTTCTTTCACCCTTTTCTATCACAGCATTAATATCGCCTGCATAAATAGAAAAAGTGGGCAAGCCCACGATCACTAACATCAAACACTTTGTAGAAACTCTATTGATTGCCTTTAAGGAGCCTTTCATTTTTTTACCTTTTATTAATCACTTCATTTAACGTTAATAAGCAAAAACCGATGGCATTCAAAAATGCCACCGGTTATGTTTTGCTTAAAGCAGACTGCTTCTTCTTGCCAGTATTACCAGGTCAATGCCCAGCCATCCCACCAAGGTGTTACACCATTTTCAACAGCACCGGCATAATCAGTAACATCCATAAATCCGGTATCTGCTGTGGTTGATAATGCATAACTCATAGTCAAGGTGTTTGCGAAAGCCGCATCTTCTGCATAATCAGCATCAAGGGTAACGGTTTCTGAAGACACACTACCTACAGCGCTATCAACAACTCCTGAACCGTAATCAACACCAGCTACTTCAACATCACCTTGAAGATCTGACGTACAATCCAGAAACACATTAGTCCAGATCAGGTTAGTATCAACCAGCGCATAGGTAGCCGCATGATCAACATCCAGACATGCGCCACCACTACTTGTAACGATTGAGTTATAAATATATGCGCCTGTACCTTCACGATGCTTTACAACAGCTGAAGAATTTGTGCTGACAAAGGTTATGTTAGCTAATGTTGGATTCGACCGAGGATCAGCGTCCATTGAAGAACCATTGTTATCACTCTCGATGCCGTGGTCGCCAGTTCCGTCAACTACAACCAATGCGTACTGAATGTTTCCTCTGAAACCTTCGTCCCAGTCAATGCTGTCGTCCTGGTTATTAACCAACAACAAATGTTTTACATTAGGCGCACCACCAAAAAACTCGACTCCGTCATCAGCATTATTTATAACCTGAAGACCATCAACGGTTGTACCTGAACCAACACCCTGGAAAGTCGCGCCATTAATTTCATTATCAGGTGCAACTGTCTCACCACCTTCTGCTATAACCAGATAATTAATGGTGCCGCTGCTATCAGTATTATCATTGCCGCCAAAGTAACCTACGTCACCTTCACCAAGAATATTACAAATCTCGTCTGTACTATTGTTTGGACATTTATTGTGCTTACCAAAGCCCTGTATTACCAAACCACCCCATTCGCCAGAACCATCATAGTTCTCCGCAGCACCACCACTAACCTGCTCTAGTGAACTCATGATAACGGGGTCAGCTGCAGTTCCCTGTACATCAATTTGTGAACCACGAGTGATTACAATAGCGCCACCTGCAAGGCTACGAATTTCAGTTCCAGCTTCAATTGTTAAAGTGACGGGGTTGTTAAGAAGGGCTGTTTTATCACCTGCTTCCAATTCAAAATCACCAAAACCTACTTTAACTTTGCTATTTGCAATCCAGATAATATCGTTTGTTAAAGTTACATCACTTCCAATCCTTGGAGGTAAAGTACATTGGTTTTTATTTATACCACCAACAAGCAAAGTATCTGTAGTCAGTAGTTTTCCTATGTCACCGCATGCAGCAACACCTGGCTCTTGCGTAAAACTGTTCACAAATTTTTCTAAAGCAGATTTACTTCCACCGCTGGAAGAACCGCTGCAAGCAGTTAACGCGGCCGAAGCTCCTAGCACTGCATATGTCAATAAATGTCTTGTTTTCATAAGTTCACCTTAATAAATGTCGTTAAATGCTTTGATTTAAAAAATCAAACGAATCTTAACGATTCTTTATTAAGTTAAATTAAAATCCGTAAATACTTTATCAAGCGAAAATTAATTTCCTGTTAAAATGTGTAATTCAAGGTGCCCTTCAAGATACGATTCTTTTTGTATTCACGAACGTTTTTGCCGCCTTGTGTAAAGGAAACCATTGAGTCGGTAATATTATCGATTGAAACCTTAATACTCAGGTTCTCTTTCACTTGATTCTTTGCATTTACATCAACCTGAATACGAGGTTCCTCGATTATGTCTGGGAGATCTTGTACACCCACAGCAAATACGCTTTGTCCTTTTCTATTAAGTACCAAGGTATATTCCCATGCCGTTTTGTAGTCATCGAAACCAAACTGAAGATTTAGAATATTTTCAGGCTGTCCTTGCATTTTTCGAACGGTATTTCCTGAAATATCAGGCGCATAGAGTGTTACTTCTGAATCAATAACACTTGCGTTACCAGATATAAAACCTAAGCCTTTTTCAAATTCTTTTTCCTTCTTGAAATCTATTTCCAATCCAGAAACGATTGCGCTTTCCTGATTCTCAAAAGAATACACGACGCTGTCGCCACCACCTGGTTTCGCTACAACTTCGATTGGTCTTGTAAAATCCTTATAAAATAAAGCTAATGATGCGCTTTCTCTATCGCTGAAATACCACTCACCTCTTAAATCAAAATTATTAATTTCAGCAATTTCAAGATCGTCATTTCCTGAAAATTTATCTCTGGTTTCAGGGTGATAGAAAATGCTTTCTGAAATTTCCCTAAAATCTGGTCTGTTTTTTGTTTGGCTAAAACTTACGCGGGTCTGAAAACTTTCATTGTTAAACCAGGTTAGGTTTGCGCTTGGTAGTAGACCAGTATCGTCCAACTCTGTCTGCTTAGGTATTCCATTGAAATCAGCTGAGTCTAGCTGCTGAAGCGAATGTTCTGCTCTTGCACCGAGCTCTAGTTTATAGAGATCAAAATATTCAAAATTTACTTTTCCGTACGCAGCGGTGTAATCCCATGTGCCTGTGTATTTGTCAGATGGAAGTGTCTGATATAGCAAAACAAATCCGCTTGGATTGATGTTAGCGGGGGTCATGATGTGTTCAAGGTTAAGATCTGTATAAACCGTATTGCTGGTATCGTTGTATCCAAATCGCTCAATTGAGGAATCTCTTTCTCGACTGAAATAATCGAATCCTGCTTTTGCACTTAACTGCCATCGATCTGCACTTTTAACAATCCCTTCTAAACTGGTTCCAAAATCAATGTTGTTGTCTTTAAGCTCTATAAACTCTCTGCCAATTGATGAGTCATAAAGCTGATGAGGTGATAGGTCTGGTGTTTCATAGGAATAACTACGGTTATCAGGCGAGTTCAAATCCGCTTGAGAAAAACTTAAACGCCAGTTTGCTTTTAAGTCGCTTTCATTATAAAAACGATGCTCGCCCAGGAATTGCTGAATAAAAAATTGCTTCTCTTCCCATCCTAGATAACTTGCTTTTACGTCACGGTCGTTATCTCCAATAATTCCATCACGATAAATGGCATCAGATTGCGCTTGCCTAAGCAGCATCGTATTGCTCGTAAACGTATGTTTTGTGCCTACTTCGTATTTAGCGCTGAATACTGCACTTAAATCGATATGATTACTTGTTCGATCATATTGATATTCATCATCTCCTATTAATACACCGCCGCCATAAGAATAACTTGCGCGCTCACTATCTTCCCTTTCCCATTCGTTTTTATATTTTACGGCTGCTATATAACCCCATTGGTTTTCTGTTCCCTCAATAGGTAGCGTATCCTGCACACTATACTCAATGCCAATATTAGGAACTGGCTTAGTAGTGCTCAGCTTGTAATTGTTCTCAAATGCCTGGCCCGCTGTTTGCTTTTGCATATCTGTTAGGGTGCTATTTTTAAATCCATTAATAGATGCTTCAACGGTTGTTGGTAACTCTCTTCCGCCATCATCAAAGCCCAGGAAATCAGTAGAACCTCCCTCATATGTTTTCACACTTGAAAAAGTTACATTTGAAGTGTGGCTCACAGAAACGCTTAATTTTTTCTCTTTTTCACCTGATAGCTGGGCTGTATTCAATTCAATAACGCCCCCCGTTGAATCAGAAGGCAAGTCCGCTGAATTTGATTTGGATACATTAATCTGGCTGAGGATTGACGACGGAAAAATATCCAGAGGAACAACACGACGAGTTGGATCAGGACTAGGCAAGCTTGATCCATTTAAAGTCACAGCCGTATATCTTTCGTTTAGCCCTCTAACAACAGCATATTTACCTTGATTAATTGAAACGCCAGCCACACGCTTCAATGCCGATGCTGCGGAACTATCGCCAAAGCGTGCTAGCTGTTCAGAGCCAATCACATCCAGAATTGCAGATGAATCACGCTCGTCAGCTGTGGCTGTATCAGCAATAAAACTCCCAATAGCCAGTACTTCTTCAAGATTTTCTGTTCCGACTTTTGCCAGCGAAAGATTCAACTCCATCACGCTATCAGCAAGTATTGTAAAGTCCTTAACTTTTACCGTAGCAAAATCTGGTGAGGCAATACTCAGTTCATACTGGCCTCTAGGAAGCGACAACTCAAAACTTCCATCTGCTGCACTTGTTGTTGAGTAAGTTCCTGACTCATCCCTGATGACAACACCAGCGACAACATCACCTGTTTCCTTGCTTGTCACAAAGCCTGTAACCAGACCAGGCTTTTTCAATTTTTCGTCATTAGCAGCGAAAGCATTGATGCTGATGTTGGGCTCAAGCCCCTCTTCTAATAACACGCTTATGTCTACATCTGGTTTGTCATCACTCATGTTAAGCTTGAAGTTCACCAGCTGTTGCCCATATTGCTGCAGAACAAGCTCATAGCTTCCTGAAGGCAACTCAAAAGAAGCTGTACCGGTTGAAGACAGGAAATAACGATCCTCACCTATTTTTAATACTGCGTCAGATAGAGGGCTAAGGTCTTTTAATGCACTTAGAAGAACTTCCCCAGAAAATGCGGTGTTGGGAATAACAAGAAAAGCCAGGAAACTAAGAATTAAGCGCTTTTTTACTGCTTTATAAAAATTGGAAGCTACCACGAAACCATACTCCAAAAGCCATATTTCGATTCGCGAAGCTTGATGAAAAAAGTTTAAGAATTAATAAATTTATAAAGAAAAATTACAAGGCTTTGTAAATTTTATATTAAGAATTATTAAATAAAGCCCCTTGATTAAAGTTCACACTCTCATGATCGTTATAAGGTATTCCACAATTACGCCTTATAAAAACTATGTAAGTCTTTGTATTTTATTGATTTGCTTTTAGCTTTTTCTACATGAGTTTGTTAATCAGAGCATGTAATTTAATTTGCTTAGAAAGTATTCTTCATTAATATTAAGCTAAGATTCCATTAAAGCTCAGGCTATTTTATGTCCTTCATTATCTTTAAAACCATGCATTTACTCGCTGTGCTTATCCTGTTTGCATGTCTATCAATAGAGCTGGCTAGCCTCAAAAACTTAATGCAAAGAAAAGCGTTAAAACGTATCGCTTATGTCGACGCATTGTACGGAATTTCGGCTGTCATTGTTCTTGCCTCTGGTTTATATCTGGCATTGAAAGTCGGTAAAGGCGCTGATTTTTATTTTGGCAATCTGGCCATCTATATAAAGCTCGGCGTTTTTGTCTTTGTCGGTCTAATTTCCATTATTCCTACGATATTTTTTATTAAACAGAGCAAAGGTGAGGGTGAACAAGAGGTCGAGATTCCTCAAAACATTAAGCGCATTATAATAAGTGAGCTTATTCTGATTTTATGCTTACCTGCCTTTGGTGTACTCCTGGCAAATAATATTCTGTTATTCTAACGATAATGATTAAGCATTTACTTTCAGGAATGTTTTTCTTGCTGTCCATGAGCATGCCCTGCTTTACTTTTTCAAATGACAGCCCAACAACAGACAGCATGGGGCAAATACAGATAAACCTGGAAAACCTCCCTGAAAAGAGTGCCGGTCTTATTGTTTTTATCTATCGCTCTAAAGAAAATTTTTTAAAGCATCCTGAAGAAAGCTTTTACATCCCTAAAGAAGCAATAAATAACAATCAAGTTGTACTTCAAAACATAAGGTTTGGGGATCTAGCCTTGTCCGTTGCGGCTGATATGAATGGAAATAAGGAGCTGGATACCCGAATCTTTGGCATTCCTGCCGAACCCGTTGGCTTCGCTGGAAACCCTAAATCCAGATTTGGGCCTCCAAAATTTTCTCAATGCGTCTTCAGCTTTAATGAGCCCTTGCTTAATCTTTCTATCAATCTCATCTCTATTTGAGGCGCCTGTAGCGCACTATATTTCGCACCATCACGCTTCCTTGTATGCACATATAATGTGCGCTCCCAAATAATCCTGCACTTTTATTGAACAACCTTTCCCGCGGCCCTACAATCTATTGGCCTAGACTTCACACGTCCGCTGAATGGTTTTGCGCCATAATTGTGCCGCTATCAAACCATGAAAGAATAATTACAAATCAAAGGAGCACACTAACAATGAAAATGATTACTGCTGTCATAAAACCTTTCAAACTCGATGAGGTACGAGAGGCGCTTTCCGAAATCGGCATTAAAGGTTTAACCATCACTGAAGTAAAGGGCTACGGTCGCCAGAAAGGTCATACCGAACTGTATCGTGGTGCTGAATACGTCATCGATTTCGTCCCTAAGGTAAAAATGGAATTGGCTGTTGATGACGCAAATGCAGCTCAGGTAATCGAAACCATAGCCCGGGCAGCCAATTCAGGACAAATTGGTGATGGCAAAATCTTCGTTACTAATCTTGAGCAGGCCGTTCGCATCCGTACGGGTGAAACTGGCAACGATGC
>JBECKS010000184.1:0-23263 GCA_040235395.1 Pseudomonadales bacterium
GCTTTAGACCTTCGAAAAACATTGCTTACCCATAGTCGACTTTAGATAAGCAACAAAAATACGCCCCATTCAGGGCATAGAACCTCTGCTATTGAACACAATAAATGCCACTTATTCAATAGCTTAACTTACTTTTTAAAAGTTAATTCTTTGATTTGTTTCCAGATTTTCCTTTCCACTTCTGGTCTTTTACTTCCTAAAGCTTAATCTGAATCCGAAAATTTGCACTGCCGCTAGGTAGTGGAAAGCAACCATTAACCCCCTCAAACTGTTAAAAATAACTAAATTACTGGTTCTTGAGCTTTAGGAGCAGATCGTAGAGTTGCTTTTTAGATACTCCTGAAAAATCTGAAACGAGTTGAGCTGCTTTTTTTGGAGGGAGAAAATCAGCAAGTTGCTTGAGTAACTGCATTGTTTCAGGAGCTATCTCGTTATCACCCCCTTTCTTTCCATCTTTGTTTGCAGATTCGATGATAACAACGAACTCCCCTTTCTGTTGCTGGTGGTCTACGTTCATCATAGCAATCAGATCATCTACTCCAGACAACTTTACCGTTTCAAACTTTTTAGTTAACTCTCTGGCAATACAGACACGCCTATCCCCACCCATTAAATCAGAAATTTCTTGTAGTAAATCCATTATTCGATGCGGAGCTTCGTAACAAATAACAGTGGCATCAACATTTTTAAGTTGTAGTAATCTTTCACGTCGTTGTTTGGACTTCACCGGTAAAAAGCCTTCAAAATAAAAACGATTGCTCGGAAGCCCTGATACGCTCAAACCTGCAATGAGAGCACTGGCTCCCGGAACAGTTAGAATCTCATAACCCTCTTGTCTTAATGTACTGACAAGAAAGTACCCAGGATCACTTATCAAGGGTGTGCCTGCATCAGAAATCAAGGCAATGCTTTTCCCTTCATCTAGTAAGCTTTTTATATGATTTAGTCGCGCTGACTCATTATGCTCATGAAGTGAAAATACGGGGGTACGAATAGAGAAGTGATCAAGAAGCTTGGTGCTATGACGTGTGTCTTCCGCTGCAATCCAGTCAACCTCTTTCAAGGTGTCAATTGCACGCAAGGTGATGTCTCTTAAATTGCCAATAGGTGTTGAAACGATATACAGTACGCCTTTAAGGCTCATTGATTCCACAATCGTTGTTTTCCTGCTCAAATTGCATTCTGCGAACTTCGAGATTGTATGCACTCTTTTTATTAATCGCCACTTATGACTATAGCAATACGCAACAAAATATTGGGAACTTATCTGTTTCTGAAGAAAAAAAACGTCATTGGAAAAACCCTTTTACCTTTATTACTTAGCATTTTTATTTTTTCATGTGCTGAGCAAACAAGTTTAAAAGATAAAGGCCTCACTGACTTTCCAGAGGAGTCGATACAAACACTGGCCTACGCTTATGAACTTCAGCGCCAGGCTTATGAAACACAAGATCCAGAAAAGAACGAGCTACTACTAAAATCCTTATATATTTACCTGAAATTAAGAAACATACAGCAAGCCGAGTTAACGCTTGAAAAACTCAACTATGAAATAATAAACAGTGACCAGGAAGTCCTCATATCAATTGCTCAAGCTGATGTATTCCTATTCCATGGCGATGAAAAAAACGCTCTATCCATACTAAATAAAAAAATAGACCCGAGTACTTTGAACCTGGAGTTACAAGCACTTTACGCCAACACAAAAGCTAGCGCTTATTTTCAGAATAATGAAATCGTTAATGGCGTTAAGGAGTTAATTTTTATAAGCCCAGTGTTGAAAAAAGATGATAGAGACCTTAACAACAAACTCATCTGGGAGAATCTTTCTCATCTTAATTCTGAACAGTTATCCATAAGCCTTAACAGCGAAAACGATAACGTTTTAAAAGGCTGGATTGAGCTCATATCGATAAAGAAAACATATCAAAACAACCTTAATGTTGAGATTGAAAAGTTCAAGGAATGGAAAAAAATCTACACTAATCACGACGCTATTGATTTTGTTGATCAGCAAATTGATGTAATAAGAAATGCCCAGAAAAACAGCCCTAAAAAAATAGCTTTCTTACTACCAGAAAGCGGACCTTTTGCCAAAAGTGCAAATGCTATCAAATACGGCTTCCTGAATAATTATTATCTTTCCCAAAGTGAAGAGCCCATTGAGCTTTTTTTCTTTAATACCGACGACAAGTCGTTAAAAGAGCGAGCCGAATATATTTTGGAAGGTGACACACAAGAAAAATCTGATTCTGAAAAAATCAGCATTGGATTTCTTTCTATCTATAACGAAGCCATTAATTCAGGCGTAGATTTAATTATTGGACCCATTGATAAAACACAAATTGATCTTCTTAATGCCAGTGATGGCAAATTCAACGAATTACCGATACTTGCATTAAATTACTCAGCCACAAACGAAATCAGGAACAACAAACTTTATCAATTTGGTCTAGCCCCGGAAGACGACATAGATTTTATAAGCCAGCAAGCTCTTCTAAGAAACTTTTCCAATGTTGCAATACTTTCACCATCAGGTGAGTGGGGTGATAGATTAACCCAGGCCTTTAGTGATTCATGGCACAAGAAAGGAGGTAATGTTGTGTCTGTAGCTAGTTACTCCGACACCAGAACGCTCACCAAGCTGATTCAAAAAATGTTAAATATAGACCAGAGTGAAAACAGGTTTAGAAAACTGTACTGGTTCAGTGGCAGCAAAGTTCAGTTCCAATCAAGAAGGCGTCAGGATGTTGATTTCATTTACCTGATAGCAACTCCTGAAATGGGGCGTCAGATTATGCCCACATTTGCATTTTTAGATGCAACTGACATCCCTGTGTTTTCAAATTCAACTATCTATGCTGGCGAACATGATGTAAGGGATAAAGATTTAAACAGACTTATGTTTACTGAAATTCCAGGAATTATGAATCCTGACGAAAACACCTTAAATGCTTGGGAGTCACAAGATTTTAGATACCGGCGATTAATCGCTATGGGTATGGATACCTATAATCTTGCTCTACGACTTACCATCCTGGAAGACTCTAAAGCCAACGCTTTTTATGGGGAAACAGGCACTCTGTACATGGGTGAGAACCAAAAAATCAGAAGGATTCCAATCCTTGCCAGGTTCTATGGCAGCTTTGCAAGACCGCAAGCTAGCATTTATTAAAATCAGATAAGGAATTTAGTTGTGAGCCTGCTAAAAGGGAAAAGAGCGGAAATGCTTGCTGAACAATTTCTCAATAAAAATAATCTGGCAACATTAAAGAGAAACTATTTATGCAGATTAGGGGAAATTGATTTAATCATGATGGATAATGATGAAGTGGTATTCGTCGAAGTTAGAGCAAGACAAAAATCTGAATTTGGAAGCGCTGCAGAAACAGTTGATCAAAACAAACAACGCAAGATTATAGCGAGTGCTAAACTTTTTCTACTTGAACATCCCAATCTTAACAAGCACATGTGCAGATTTGATGTCTTTGAATTTAACAACTTCAATGATTCAAACCATGAGCACGTATGGATAAAAGATGCTTTTATGCTAAACACATTCTCAATTTTTTAATTTCATTATGACTAACACAGAAACAATAAGAAAAACTTTTTCAGCATCAATAGAAAGCCTGATTGAAAATTGCGACCTTCTTGAAGAAAGTATTCATCGTGTTAGTGCACTTATTTCAACCCAATTACTTGAAGGAAACAAAGTACTAAGCTGTGGCAATGGCGGAGGCGCCAGTGATGCTCAATATTTCTGCTCATGCCTCATCAATCGATTCGAGCGAGAACGGCCGTCCTTGCCTGCATTATGCTTATCTACTGATGCTTCCAGCATAACGGGGATTGCTAATGATCATAATTTCAATGATATCTTTAGCAAACAAATAAGAGTTTTAGGTAATCCTGGAGACATTCTTTTTGTAATCTTTAATACAGGAAAATCTTCAAATCTGGTACAGGCCATTCAAGCTGCTCATGAAAAACAGATGTTTATTGTTGTACTGAGAAGCACCAATGAACTCAATATAGAACAAATGATGGGCTCGAATGACATCGAGCTTTGCGTACAAAGTGAAAAACCATCTCGAATTAAAGAAGTTCATCTAGTTGCTATTCATTGCATTTGTGAGCTCATCGAACAAATGCTTTTCAGCATGTAATGCTACTTAATGACTTTTAAGGTCGGTTTTGACTTGGCAACTACTGGGCTACTTTCCTTTTCTTCAAGATTTTCCAGATTCCCTTCTGGCGCTATAGATTCCTGATAACATTCCTCAAATGGGAAAACCATTCCTTCAGCATTTTCTTTTGCATAAAGAGCAATCATTGAAGCAAAAGGAATGTTGAGGTTTTCACTTTTACCAGAAAACCGCGCAGAGAACGTTACTCCATACTCATCCAGACAATAAGCATCAGTTGCTATAAGCGAAACATTCAAGACAATCTTTCCATCCTTAACAAACGATGTCGGAACAAGCACTCCTTTAGCATTAGCATCTACCAATAAATAAGGAGTGCAGCCGTTGTCTATAATCCAGTCGTAAATCGCCTTATAAAGATAAGGTCTTTGCGCTTTCATTGATTAGAATTCTTTATCGCGCTTTCTAATCTCAGCTTCATAAGGAGAAAGGCTCGCTTGAAATGATTCCCGCTTAAACAAGCGCTCAGCATAAGCCAAAAGACCAGCACATTGCTTAGGAGGAAGTTCAATACCCATTAATGGCAAACGCCATAAGATTGGAGCAATACAGCAATCAACCAAGGAAAATTCATCACTCATGAAATAAGGCATCTCATCGAAGATTGGAGCAATGGTGATAAGGCTTTCCCTTAACTCCTTTTTACCTTTCTGGCATGCGGCAGAGTCATCCATTTTTAATGCATTACGGATATTTTCACTCCAGTCACGCTCAATACGATTAATGTATTGTCTGCTTTGCGCTCTCGCCACAGGATACACGGGCAATAAGGGTGGATGTGGAAAACGCTCATCAAGGTATTCCATCATCACATCTGTTTGAAACAATACTAATTCCCTATCTACTAGCGTAGGAAGCTCATTGTAGGGATTCAAATCAGCTAGATCTTCGGGTTTATTCGATGGATCAACTGCAATCACATCAACCGCCACGCCCTTCTCTGCCAACACGATTCTCACGCGATGACTGTAATGATCTATGCCATCCGAAAAGAAAGTCATTGATGATCTTTTTGCAACAACGCCCATAAGTTTCCTCTTTTTTTCACTAAACCTTTCTTAAAAACCTTAACCGACAAAAAAGGGGCAGCGATTTGCCCCTTTTCGTATTACTTAAAATGAAATTACTGACTAATGAATATCTTTCCAGTACTCATGATTTAACCAAACCACAACAGGCAACATGAGTAGTACAAGGAAAGCAATAACCCAACGACCAAGCTCAATCCTTTCCTTCTTCATTGGCTCTGCCATGTAATCCATGAAATTGGTCAAATCGTACATTGCAGCATCAAAATCTTCTTCAGACATGTCTTTCTTCATGCTTTCCATCACAAAAGGCATACCAACGGAAGGGAATATCTTATTGTTGTAACCGAAAGGACGGCTTTCATCAGGATAAAAACCTGTTAAATAGCTATAAACCCAATCACTCCCTCTTAGTCTTGCTTCTAGGGAAAGGTCAGGAGGAACAGCACCAAACCATTTCTTTGCCTGATCATGACCAAGCGCAATTGTTAAAGGGTCACCAACTTTCTCTCCGGTGAACATCAGGTTTGCCTGTAAGGCTTCCTTATCAATCCCTAAATCATCAGCAATACGCTCATAACGAACATATTTCGCACTATGACAACCAAGACAGTAGTTCACAAACAACTTAGCACCATGTTGCAGAGACTTTGTCCTGTTTAGTGGATCAGTATGAAAATCACGCAACTCTTGCTCACCAGATGATGCAAACGTAAGCGAAGAAGCCGTAAAGGTAATAATGAATAAAAATAATTTTATCGGTTTCATTAGCCTGTCACCCTCTCTGGTAGTGGTTTGGTTTCTTCAAAACTTGGAATAACAAACAGACCAACAAAATATCCAAAATAAAGTAAGGTACATATTTGACCTACCGTTTTGAAATCAATGAAAGTTAAACCAAATGGATGTGCGTCTGGCGATTTCACTCCACACACTCCCAGAATACAGAAAACGACTGCAAAGAGAGCAAGGTTAAGTTTGCTAAGCATGCCTCTATAACGCAGTGATTTAACAGGGCTTCTGTCAATCCAGGGTAGAATGAACAGAATAGCAATTGAACCAGCAAAGAATATTACTCCAAGACCTTTTGAAGGAATGGCACGCAAAATAGCGTAGAAAGGCGTAAAGTACCAAACAGGCGCAATATGCTCTGGTGTTTTCAAAGGATTGGCAGGCTCAAAGTTGGGCTTCTCAAGGAAATAACCGCCGCCATCAGGCATGAAGAAAATGATGCCACAGAAAACAATAAGGAAAATGACAACACCGACCAAATCATGAACCGTATAGAAAGGATGGAAAGCTACGCCATCGAGTGGTTTTCCATCAGGTCCTTTATTTGCTTTTATCTCAATACCATCAGGGTTGTTTGAACCCACTTCATGTAATGCAAGAAGGTGTACAACAACCAAGCCAATCAGAACAATTGGCATAAACGCAACGTGAAGGGCAAAGAAACGGTTCAGTGTCACACCAGAGATAACATAATCACCTCTAATCCAGAGTGATAGTTCATCCCCAACAACTGGGATAGCACCTGCAAGTGAAAGAATTACCTGAGCTCCCCAATAAGACATTTGTCCCCAAGGTAGCAGATAACCCATAAAGGCCTCGCCCATTAAAACAAAATAAATTGCCATACCGATGAGCCAGATTAGCTCACGTGGCTTCTGGTAAGAGCCATACATTAAGCCCCTGAACATATGCAGGTAAACAACCACGAAAAATGCTGAAGCACCTGTAGAATGCAGGTAACGAATTAGCCAACCGTATTCAACATCACGCATGATGTACTCGATGGAATCAAATGCACCTGCACCACTCGGATTATAAAGCATGGTTAACCAGATACCTGTTAACAACTGGTTAACAAGGACAAACAATGAAATCACACCAAAGAAATACATAATATTGAAGTTCTTTGGTGCGTAGTATTCAGACATATGCGTCTTGAATGCTCTATCAACAGGCAAACGATCATTCACCCACTGATAACCGCTGGATGCAAGGGAAACGGTTGTATCTTTAATAAAAGTCATCATTAGCTGTGCTCCTCATCCAGTCCAATAACAAGAATGTTTTTGTTTTCGGCTAAAAATGAATAGGGCGGAACTTCCAGGTTTGTTGGAGCAGGCACACCAGTGTGCACTCTTCCCGAAAAATCGAATTTTGAACCATGACATGGGCAGAAAAATCCACCGTGCCATTCTGCAGTAATTTCTGGGCGATAACTTGGTGAACAACCCAAATGTGTACACAATCCAACCAATACCAGAATCTCTTTCCTTTCCTCACGTGCTCTATAAGGATTCATTGCATAAGCGGGCTGTTGGTTTTCTTCAGAATCAGGATCTTTCAAGGTATCCACTTCATCAAGCGTTTCCATAGCTTCTTCTGAACGACGAATAACCCATACCGGCTTACTACGCCACTCAACCAGCAACTTCTGTCCAACTTCCAATTTGCTGATATCTACACTAACAGGTGCTCCTGCAGCCTTTGCTTTAGCACTCGGATTCCATGATTTAACAAAAGGTACAGCAACAAATCCTGCTCCAACTGCACCTACCGCTGTGGTAGCACCAATGGCTAACCATCGTCGGGTTTGATCTACGCCGTCATCTTGGCCGCTCATATTTTTCCCCTAAATTTATGGAATCAACAGCATGCTTACACGCTGCGCTTCACGGACAGTAAAGTTTCAGAAATACTCATTGACTGTTTTGCTTAGCGACTAACTTGTTTTCAACGATTAACCCCTAAGATGATATAGGAGCTATTCTTCAACACTTAAAACCAGATTTAAGCATGGTGAAATCAAGCAATTATGCCGAGAAATTAGACCAATTCAGCCGGTGCAGATAGTAATGAAATTACGCCTGTGAAACAAGGTAAAGCAGGCAAAAAAAAATGCCTGAAATAGTGAATTTCAGGCATTTTTTTGATCTATCTTAAGTCTGAATTTTTAAAGAAGCTTGACCAATTTCTAAGTAAGTCAAAGCATCTAAAAAGTTTAACGCTTGGAAAACTGTGGCTTTTTCCTTGCTTTTCTTAAACCGACCTTTTTACGCTCAACCGTTCTCGCATCTCGAGTTACCCACCCTGCTTTTCTCAAAACAGGTCGTAAAGTTTCGTCATATTCCATCAGCGCTCTTGTAATACCATGACGAATGGCACCTGCCTGACCAGTTGTACCACCACCTTTTACTGTAACGAAAACGTCAAATTTGTTTTCCATATCAACAAGCGCTAAAGGCTGACGAACAACCATACGCGCTGTCTTTCTTCCAAAATATGTATCCAGCTCACGTCCATTCACCGTAATTGCGCCCGATCCACTCTTCAAGAACACTCGTGCACTTGATGATTTTCGTCGACCTGTACCGTATTGGGTTTCCACTATAATTTTCCTCTAAACTCGAATATGTCTGAACTCTAAATATTAATCTGTTGAGGCTGTTGAGCCGCATGAGGGTGATCAGCACCTGCATACACTTTCAATTTTCTAAACATTGCACGTCCTAAAGGGTTTTTGGGAAGCATACCCTTAACAGCCTGCTCAATGACGCGCTCAGGATGCTCAGCAATCACGGTGTTGAAATTCTTTGATTTTAATCCACCAATGTAGCCACTATGGCGATGATACATTTTCGCTTCTGCTTTATTCCCGGTCACTGCAACTTTCTCAGCGTTAATCACTACAATGTAATCGCCTGTATCAACGTGCGGTGTATAGATGGGCTTATGCTTACCCTTTAAGCGGCTGGCAACTTCTGTAGCCAGTCTACCTAGTGTTTTATCTGTAGCATCAACCAATAGCCACTCACGCTTCACTTCATGTGGTTTGGCACTGACAGTCGTTTTCATTTTCTTACCTTTGATATCACAACAGTATGTCTTGAATCTGGCTCAGCGGGTTTAGTCTGGATGACTGGAAAGTACCGAATCAGCAGGGAAATGCCCCTTGTGCTAGAGCCCTTTTTTGGGAGCGCGAATGTTACCCAAAGCCCCTGTTATTTACAAGCGTTGAATATTGGCTTGACGCTAGGGTTTATGCTCCCTAGCCAGATAGTCGTAACTCTGCATTTCCAATAGCCGGCTTTTGGTTCTTTCAAACTCGAACCCCAAGAGGCCACCGCTATATAGCTCATGAATGGGGGCTTCGGCAGAAACGATGATCTTTACGTTCCTGTCATAAAACTCGTCTATCAGATTAATAAAACGCCTAGCCTGGTCATCTGTTCTCTCCCCCATAACAGGGACATTGCTAATCAACACCGCATGATAAACCTTAGCCAGCTCAATGTAGTCGTTCTGGCTTCTTGGACCATGGCATAGCTCTACAAAATCAAACCAGACAACATCATCAGCCAACCTTATGGTTTTCAAGGACCTCCCCAGCACCTCAACAAACTCACCGACTTTATGCTGCTCAGGTGCCAGACTTTCAAAACTTTGCTGCAGACTTGTAACAGCCTCATCGTCTAAGGGGGAATGAAACAACTCAGCTTGCTCCAGAGCTCTCAACCTATAATCAGTGCCCCCATCCACGTTCAGGATATCCAGATGTGTTTCCAATAAACGAATAGCAGGTAAGAAGCGTGCACGTTGCAAACCATCTTTATAAAGCTCTGATGGCTCAATATTGGAAGTTGTCACCAGAACCACACCCCTCTTAAACAAAGCATCTAAAAGCCCAGCTAGAATCATGGCATCCGTAATATCCTTGACAAAAAACTCATCCAGACAAATCACACAGTTATCTTCAGCCAGGTTTTTTGCAATCACTACTAAGGGGTCCACTTCACCTTGTTGACGGGTAAGCTCGTTGTGCACTCTCTGCATGAAACGATGGAAATGCAGTCTCAACTTCCGCTCAAAGGGAAGAGACTCAAAAAACATATCCATCATTAGGGTTTTACCTCGCCCTACACCACCCCAGAAATAAAGCCCTTTAATCCCAGGTTTTGAATCCCTTTCACCGAAACCGAACTTTTCAGACAACACATTCAAGGCATGATTAAGGGATGAACGATTCTGCTTCTCGCTTTCCTGCTTTGCTAGCAGTAAAGCAAGTTCATTTAACACCTGAACGGCACGCTCCTGAGCATGATCAGCTAGTAAGGAACCTTTATTTAATTCTTCCTGATATTTCCCCAGTAACGATGATTGTGTGTTAATTGCACTTTCGTTTATCAAACTACTCTCCTGTTATTCGAGTAACAAAAGACTGCACGATGCTTTTAAGTTCGGGTAAGCGCCCGTGAAAGAAGTGCCCCGCCCCTTCAACAATTTCAAACTCTGGACTCCTGACAAGTGCACCAACCCAGGATTTTACATCGCCGTAATCCACCACCTCATCCTGATCTCCCTGAATGACAAGCAATGGAGAAAGAAAGGTGTTCATTTCCTTAAATTCAGGATAGGAAACCGGTGGAGCAACCATGATGCATGCCGACACCTTATTTGAGATGGCAAATCGGGAAGCAATAAAGGACCCAAATGAAAATCCGGCAATCAATAGAGGCTTCTTTTCATCTACGTAAGTTCTAAGAAACTTCACCACAGTGATTAAATCCTCATACTCACCTTTCCCATGATCAAATTGACCTTCGCTTTTACCAACCCCTCTGAAGTTGAATCGTATACTTGCAACCCCCATGTCTCTTAGGGCTCGGCATAGGGTATGAACAACCTTATTATCTTTTGTTCCACCATGAAGTGGATGAGGATGGCAGACGACTGCAATCAAATTCCTTGATGCATGAGAATCAGGCACTGCAATAAAATCATATTCAATCTTGCCTGCTTCGCCTTCAATAAATTCAGGTAGACAAGGTTTTACAGTATCATTCATAGTTAAGCGCTTCAGCGTTTTGATTCATTCAACAAAAACCAGAGGTATGTATCTTGAGTTTTTCAACATCTGATTTACCTTCCACCATTTTGCTCATTGCCCTAGGCGTTATTATCGGTGCTGCTCTTAGCAAGATCCTGAACAGGGGTCCTAGTGTCTCTGAACTACAACAAAAACTTGAAGAAAGTCAGGATCAGCTCGATCAGTACAGAAAGGATGTCGATAAACATTTCCAGACCACTGCAGAACTTGTCAATAATCTGACCCAGAGTTATCGAGCCGTGCATGAACATCTAAGCCAAGGTGCACAAAAACTCACCCATCACAGTGCTGGCAATACACTGGAAAGTACCCAGTTCAAGGCCTTATCTGACTCACACGACGCAGCTTCAGATAATTCTTCTGAGGCTGAATCAATCCAAGCCTCCACAGAAGCAGATATTCAAAACACTGATACTGAAACAAGCACAGAAGAAACCAATCAAACTCATTCCTGAGCTAACATCATTTCAAATCTTATAAGGTCGCGTAATAGGCCTTCAGGATTTCCAGCACTTCTGGCCTGCTAAAATTGTCTGGAATTTCTCCGCCACCAGAAAGCGCATTCCTGAGCTTGGTTCCGGAAACCAGCACTCTATCTTCAGCATCATGTGGACAGGTTCTCATTGAAGCCATGGTGCCACACTTATTACACCAGAACGTCCAATCAATTTTCAAAGGCTGGGTAATCAGGGCATCTTCTGGAATTTCATCAAAGATATGATGTGCATCGAAAGGTCCGTAATAATCACCAACACCCGCATGGTCTCGACCAACAATCAAATGAGAGCAACCATAATTCTGTCTGAATAAAGCATGGAGTAAGGCTTCCCTTGGACCTGCATAACGCATATCCAATGGATAACCAGATTGAATCACAGTGTTATCGACAAAATAGTTATCAATCAGTGTTGCGATTGCTTCCTGCCTGACATCAGCCGGAATATCACCGGGTTTCAGTTTTCCCAGCAACGAATGAACCATCACGCCATCACAAATCTCAATGGCAATCTTGGCAAGATATTCATGAGAACGGTGCATTGGGTTTCGTGTTTGGAATGCTGCAATCGTATTCCATCCCTTTTCTTCAAAAAGCGCTCTTGTTTCAGCGGGAGTCATATATCCATCATACTTTTCAGGAAATTCACCTTGAGAATACACCTCAACTTTTCCCGCCAGATTCACGTCACCTTGCTCCATCACCATTTTGACACCGGGATGTTCGGTATCTGTGGTCTTGAAAACCTGCTGGCATTCATGCGCTTTATCAATAGTGTATTTTTCACTAATCGTGATGGCTCCCATGATCTCACCAGATTCGGCATCTCTAAGCGCAACCTTCTGCCCTACGTTCAGCTGGTCAGCCTGTTCACTGCTAGTGGATAAGGTAATGGGAATTGGCCAGAACAGACCATTAGCCATCCGGTATTGATCACAAACGCCTTGCCAGTCTGCCTTTCCCATGAAACCTTCGAGAGGCGTGAAGCCGCCAATACCAAGCATGATGATATCGCCAGTTTCTCTCGAGCTCATATCAAGAGTCACCAGGGATTTAGCTTCCTCAAGCGCTTTGAAAAGCGCATCTCCTTCGAGCAATAAAGGCTTGAGCTCATCAGAACCATGTGGCTTGACTAGTGACATAGGTTTCTCCTGAAATTATAGAGGATTTGTAAGACGACAGAGGGCGGCAAGTATACCGATAAAAAAGCTGCCAAAAAACAGCTTTCAATAAAAGGCGAAGATTAAACAGGATTCACACAATCAACAAAAACACAATCCAGCGTGAAGGCTTCTGCTAAATGCTCGCCCAGTGCCTTAACACCATAACGCTCGCTGGCATGGTGACCTACAGCAAAATAATTTCGCTGATATTCCTCAGCAATATGAAAAGTGGGCTCTGAAATTTCCCCACTCATGTAAGCATCGACATCATGCTCCACGACCGCCTTTTCAAACATGGACTGAGCAGCACCTGTACAAAGCCCAAGGGTACTAATCATTTTCGACTCAGGACCAAGCACCTGGACATCTCTACCCATGATGCTTACGCAAAGCTGCTGTAAAGCCTGAATCTGCATGGGCTCTACAAATTTCCCTACAAGACCAAGATCATGTCGTCCCATTTTTTCCAAAGCTTTTAGATCCTGCAAACCCAGTAATTTTGCAAGTTGAATGTTATTACCCAGTTGAGGATGTGCATCAAGAGGTAAATGATAGGCAAAGAGTGAAATATCATGTTCAAGCAATTTCTTAATGCGCTGTTTTTTCATGTTAACAATAGGCAGTTGCTCTCCTTTCCAGAAATAGCCATGGTGAACAATGATGGCATCAGCCTCTCGCTCGATAGCGGCATCAATTAAATTCTGGCTTGCCGTAACACCCGTCACTATTTTTCTGATTTCATCCTTGCCCTCTACTTGCAAACCATTCGGACAATAATCGTTAAAATCCTCAACATTGAGGAAATTCATGAGGTAGCTTTCTAATTCATCTCGCAACATAATGTTCTCTTTTACAAACGTATCAACTCATATGAATTCAATTCTTACTCGTTGGAAACCCATATTCTGGCCAGCTCTATGTGGTTTACTCCTTGCATTATTGCTCATCAGCCTACTTAGCCAATCGAATAAAACGAATCTTCCAGATACTAAAACAGAACAAAATACACAAAGCGAAATGGATTGGCAAAACAATCTCAGTACGCGTTCTTTTTCGAAAGCTGTTCAATTAAGCGCTCCAGCAGTCGTAAATATCTACACCAGGAAAACCGTTGTTCGACACAGCCACCCCCTCTTTGATGACCCCATTGCCAGACAACTTTTTGGCTTAAAGGAAATACCGAAAGAAAAAGTACTCACCGGTCTAGGCTCTGGAGTGATTCTAAAACCCGAAGGTTATGTCGTAACAAATAACCATGTTATTCAAGGCGCTGATGAAATTCTGGTAGAACTTACTGATAAACGCCAGAGCAAAGCACAAGTCATTGGTGTTGATGCAGAAACTGACTTGGCCGTTTTAAAAATTAATCTTGAAAGGCTTCCCTACATTGAAAACATTAACAGTGAACCAGATGTTGGCGATATCGCTCTAGCCATTGGCAACCCATTAGGAATCGGCCAGACTGTAACCATGGGTATTGTGAGTGCAACCGGAAGAAACAACCTTGGGCTCAATACTTACGAAAATTTCATTCAAACCGATGCAGCAATCAACAGGGGAAATTCGGGTGGTGCCTTGATTGACAGTGAAGGACGCTTGCTTGGAATCAACAGTATTATCTTTTCCAAATCAGGCGGCTCTGATGGTATTAGTTTTGCCATACCGGCACCGCTCGCTCAAGCTGTCATGAACGATATCATTGAGAATGGCCGTGTTATCCGGGGATGGCTTGGTGCAAGCTTTCAGAAGCTCACACCTGAACTGGCAAATTATTTGAATGTTCAGGTTAATCACGGTGTAGTCATACTGAATGTGTTAAAAAATGGCCCAGCACATACAGCACAAATTCTTCCTGGTGATCTAGTTGTAAAAATTGATGGCGTTGAAATACTCGATGAACAGGATGCGCTTGCTGCCATTGCACGTGTAAAACCAGGGGATAACAGTGAACTTAGTATTATTCGAAAAGGGAAGGAAATAAATTTTTCGGTAATGGTGGGTGAACGACCGGCTAACCAATAAGAAAAAATTAAATTTTTCTGGTTCTACTAACTAAAGCAAAAAAGAACATCACGAATAAATAAAACACTGCCCCACTTTTCCCATCACCCGGCATGTAAAATGGAACTGGATAGGATTTTTCTCCGTAATCTTCCAGGGTTGAATCCAGCCTGCTCAAACCTATCAAGAGATAAGCTGACAAATCAGAAGCAACGGCGCTATCAAAACTTAAAACAGCACCATCACTACTTAAACTTAGACCGGCAATATCAGATGTTTCCGTTGTTTTTGCACTAACCAGATGAGTGACTGTTTCTCCAGTTATATTTTCGATAACAAAAACACCCTCGCGACTTGTGAAATCATTTCCCAAACCTAGTAAATCAGCATCGCATACAACTACCAAACGACTCGCATTTGCATTCATCACAGGCAGCTTGCAGTTACCTGATGCAAGATTGGTTTGCTGAGTAAAAGGCGTTAAGGATACTGGAACAGTAAATACTTCCAGTGAGCCGTCGGCATTATTCCCTGAAAGATCACCCGTTGAATTAAAGGCAATGGTAGAACCATCTATGGAAATACTGGCAGATGTAACGCCATTAGCATCAACAAGGTTTTCAGAACCATTATAGTAATAAACCGTATTATCAATCACATACACCACTTTTGTTCCGGTCTCATCAATGGAAAGACTTTTTAAATCACCAGATGCACTATTAATTTTCACTCCGTTGTAATGCACATCTTGTTGACCACCGCCTATATCTCTCGCATAAGCAACATTACCATCAGCAGCAACCACTCTTGCTTGGGTCGAAACACTTCCACTGAAAGCATGTGTTGTACCTGAAACAACAATGCTTTGTTCAGCTAGATTATCATCAAGATAAGAATCCAGATCATAACGATACACAGCTATTTCTGTTGCATCCGTTCCTGTGTGGCACATGACATAAAGATAGGAATAAGCATCTGTATCATCAATGTGAGGAGCTCCACACTGTTTTGTTCCTGTCAGATGACTTAATTGGTGACTTTCAGGCTCCAGGGTATCGGGATCAGGGCCGCTGAAGAACACATCCATTGCATTCTCACTTTTTGTAATATCTGATAGTAGATTGTCTTTTGAGAGAAATACTGAAAGCGTTGCATGCTCATTAAACGCAAGGGAATTTACTTTATCTTCAAGGTCGTCAAGAAAAGGCGACTGTTTGATATAAATACTTTGCGAAACCAGATTAAAACATTCATCGGAAACGTTAGAACAACTCTCGGGCACCAAGGCAAACTCAATTTTATCAGTAGCCACTAAACCAGCATCACCGTTGTAATTTGGCTCCATAGTGTACTGAAGGGAAAATTTTGCCGGATTTGTTGCGGGATTAAGTAATTGCGCCCCAGCAAAATCAATTCCGTTATCTGTCACATAGGAATCTCCTGCAACAAAATTAACAAAATCAATATCTGAAATATCAGTTAGCGCCGTTCCCAGAGTAAACACATGCTCAAGGATTCCTCCAGCCGCTACATAACGCATGCTACTCGTCATATTGAGACTGAAATCCGGCGTATAAGTGATACTGAAGTTGTCCGTAAACGGGGGGCTTACCTCAACGCCTGTTCGGAAATACTTATCACCTTCATCCTGTGCCGGGCTTTCAATACCAATCGTGTGAATACTGGAGGTAGGAAGAATTTTTTCATAACGGAATTCGATTGAGTTATCTACTTGAGACAGGATTACCTGAAAGGTATTCGCTTCATCCGTTAGCAAGTTATGAAAATGACGCACCTCATCATATTGAATAACCAGCTCATAGCTTCCAGAAGAGCCATTCAGTTGATAAAGCACTCGCCCATTTTCTTCAGGCGCCAGCGTCTCTGCATTTGCCAGCATGGAAAGATCGTTCCACCAAGGTGCTAACACACCCTCGAGATTATCATCAAAAGGAATATCCCTTCCCACACAACAGCCACTTCGATTCCCTAACTCTGCCCTACTGCCTCCCATCACAATAAAGCCGTTTGAAACAACATACAGCTGAGTGTAGGTGCGACCATAAAATGTAAAAGGGAAACCAATATCAATGGCTTTTCCACAATCATCACAGTTCTCAAGAACCACTGCTCCGGTACCTGAAATATCTTCACTTGCAAAAACGATAGGGCTATTTACGTTCCTGACATAAGTCCAGGCAAACGCAGTGTTTACGATAAAAAAGCTACCGCAAATCAAGAGCAATGATCGTGTGAAAAAGGAGGAAAGTTTGAACATGTTATTGTTTTGGACTTGAAACCCGTCGGATGGTTCATTCTAAACCATGCGCATTGGAATGACGATACTCATGCTATACTCACGCGCCGCAAGCAAATCAAAATCCAAAGCTTGCTGACTATTGAATTTCTCACGATTCTGGATTCATCCCACATGTCAGGAACGCCAACAACAAGCGACACCCTTACCAAGACCGAGAGCTATGCTAAACCTAGCATACTGTCGCTTGCTGGCCCTGCTGCCTTAGGCAATCTTCTGATGTCTATGGTGGGTATCATCAATATCAAGATGGTTGCCAGCCTGGGAACGGAAGCTATTGCTGCGGTTTCAACAGGCAGCCGTATTTTCTTCGTTTTCCAGGCCGTATTTATTGCAGTGAATGCGGGTACAACTGCCTTGGTCGCTCGCAACTGGGGAGCAGGTCATTACGAAAGGGCAGCATCGGTGCTTCATATTGCAGTCATCGTCAATGCGCTGTTTGCAATTGTCAGCTCTGTTTTTCTATTTTCATTATCAGATCTTATGGTGAAATTCTTTGGGCTTGATGACATAACCACGCACTTTGCCTCGGATTATCTAAGTATCTTTGGTTTATTCGCCATCGGTTTTGCGCTTAATCTGAGTTTTGGCGCAGCTTTACGTGCTGCAGGCGATTCCCTAACACCTCTTTATTTAGGCGCTCTTGCAAACGTGTTTACGATTGCAATCACCTACACCTTAATCTTTGGCGCTTTCGGTATTTCTCCTCAAGGAATCAGAGGAAGTGCCATTGGTGGCGGCTCAGGATTTTTATTAGCAACGCTTCTGTTTTTTACCCTTTGGCTCAGTAATGTACTGCGAATAAAACGCCCATCATCATTTACTATTAACAGGGATATTGTTAAACAACTTTTTACGATTGGTTATCCCGCAGGTCTTGAACAAATTGTTTTGCAATGCGGCTATCTTTCTTTTCTCTGGGTTGTTGCCTTTTATGGAACAGAAGCCTTTGCTGCCTATAGCATTGGCGTCACCATACTTTCTTTTTCTTTTGTCATTGGTGTGGGCTTTTCCATAGCAGGCGCCACACTGGTCGGACAAAATCTTGGCGCAGGTGATCTTAAGGCTGCCAAAGCATCTGGATGGAAAGCTTCTCGCCTATCTATTTTGGTAATGACTTCTCTTGGTGGAATTATCATTGCGTTTGCAGAGCCCCTCGCATCATTTCTCGTCGATGATGAAAAAGTCATTCACCACACAGTGACTTTCATTTATGTGCTTGGCTCTGTTCAACCACTAATGGCTATCGATTTCGCTTTGGGCGGTGCTCTAAGAGGTGCTGGCGATACACGCTTTCCATTAATAACCAGTCTCACTACGCTTTTGCTGGTAAGAATTGGTTTATCAATGCTATTTCTAAAACTGGGTTTAAGTGTTGAATGGGTTTACAGCGCTTTGATTTTTGATTACATAATAAAAGTTGTGTTACTGACCTACCGTTTTCAGTCAGAAAAATGGGCAAGCGCAATAAAATAAATTTTGCCCACTAAGCTTATTTTTTCTTGATGTTTTTTTTCTTTTTATGTTCCTGTAAAGGCGTGAGTTTTTTCCGTTTACTAGCGAAAGGATTTTCACCTGCCTTGAACTCAATCCTTAAAGGTGTGCCGCTTAGGCCAAGCACACGCTGATAGATTTTCTGAAGATATCGACGATAAGCTTCCGGCACCTTATCTACCTGATTGCCATGAATCACAATAATCGGTGGGTTTGCTCCCCCCATATGGGCATAGCGCAACTTGATTCTTCTACCATTAATTAAAGGAGGTTGATGCTCAGTAATTGCATCTTCAAGTATTTTTGTCAGATAGTTTGACGATTCTTTTTTATTGGCTGACTTAAACGCCTTGTCGATGGATTTATACAAATCACCAACACCAGTACCATGCAGGGCAGATACGAAATGCGTCTCGGCAAAATTGGCAAACACCAATCGGCGTTTAAGTTCCTTGCGTACAAATTCCTTCTGTTCTTTTTCTAAACCATCCCACTTGTTAACGACGATGACCAAAGCGCGTCCACTTTCAATCACATGGCCAAGCATGTGCATATCCTGCTCCACCAGCCCTTCTTGCGCATCAATCACTAACAAGGTTACATGAGAATCATCAATGGCCTGAAGCGCCTTCACCACAGAAAATTTCTCGACAGCTTCCTTCACCCTTCCACGCTTTCTGATACCAGCTGTATCTATCAGCACATAATCCTTTTCCCTTCGTTTGTAAGGAATATAAATACTGTCTCGCGTGGTACCTGGCATATCAAACACCACAACACGTTCTTCTCCCAACATGCGATTCACTAAAGTCGATTTACCAACATTCGGACGCCCCACAACTGATATTCGTGTGCCAGGCATGGTTTCTATTTCATCTTCAGAGACTGGAAAATTTTTCAGAACTTCATCAAGTAGTTTACTAACACCCCTTCCATGACTTGCAGCAATCTGGAACACCTTGTCAAAACCAAGCTGGAAAAACTCAGCACTAGCCACATCGCCATCAATACCATCAACTTTATTCACTAACAGATAACAGGGCTTTTCAAGCATACGTAAACGCTTAGCAATTAGCTCATCTGCACTCGACATGCCAATTCGACCATCAACCAGAAAGAAAATGACATCAGCTTCTTCTACCGCCTGCCAGGATTGGCGAGACATCGGCTCATCAATATCAATTTCATTTTCGCCAACACCACCTGTATCAATAACAATAAATCGGTGCTCACCAAATACGGCCTCACCGTATTTACGATCCCTTGTTAAGCCAGGCACATCAGCAACCAAGGCATCACGCGTTCTCGTCAAACGATTGAATAATGTTGATTTACCAACGTTGGGACGACCAACCAGGGCAATAACGGGTTTCATACGATACTCTTGTATTCTCGAATGTTTTCTTGGGTGTATTCTCGGAGCTTGATATTCTCAGGACGAGCAAAGACTTCTTATTCTATGATTTTATAAGCTGCAACGGCACCATACTGGTTCTGAACATAAAGAATACCGTCTTTTACAACTGACTTGGAGAAGATTCTAAAGTCAGTACTTTTCACTGCTTTCTTCTGCAAGCCTTTGAAGCTCCAGTTACTTTCTCCAGCAATAGAACCCCGGCCTAGATATTTTTTTGCAACAACCACGCCATCTTTCTGACGTATCCAGTAGAGATAACCTTCAAGATCACCAACAACGAGATAATTTAATTGAACGGTGGGCGCGCCCAACAAACGACCTTTCAATAGTTCCTGAGTCCAGACCTGCTCACCATTCTGCTCGTTATAGGCATTCAATGTACCATCATCCTCGACGCTATAGATCTGACCTAAACCTCTATCAAGACCAAGGTAATTAGAGGCATTATTTTTCCATAATGGACGACCATTCTGTTTAAAAATTGAAACAACTCTTCCCTGATAACTAGCCGCATAAACACTTCTGGAATCTAACAAGATATTTCCATCGACATCAACAACTCGCTCCAGTTCTGTTCCACCCTCTGGTAGATAGACATTACTTTCCCAACGAACAGCCCCACTCACCAAATCAAGTGCGACGAGTTTTCCATTAGCAAAACCTGCATACACAACGTCCTGTTCTATCACGGGAATACTGGTACCTCTTAATGTCAGGCTAGGCACACTTGTTTTATATACCCAGAGTTTTTCGCCCGTTCTAAAATCAAGCGCCTGAAGCATACCTTGGGCCAGCTGAATAATGGCAATCCGTCCGTTCGCTTGTGGTGGAGAAAGTACCTCACCCACCAACTCCTGCTGCCAGACTTGCTCACCCGTTGTGCTATTTAAAGCAAAGACATTCCCTTGAGAGCCCGCTAGCAAAACCAGACCATATCCCTCAAATACACCACCAGTAATTTCTTCGTCTAGCTCAACTTGCCAGAATTTCTGATTAAGAAAGATATATGGATAGAATTTTTTCTGCCAAGCTGTAACCCTTCCATTAGCAGAAACCGTAAACACTGCCTGCTCTGATATTGCAGGCATTAATTTACCAAATTCTTCATGGCTAGCTGAACCTGCATTCTTTGCCCAGACACGCCTGACTTTTAGTTCCGATTTTATGTTGGGTGAAGGGACAAACCCTTCATCATAAAGATAATTCTTCTTTTCGAAATCTATTGAAGAGCAGCCAGAAACAGCTAGCATCAAAACAGGAAATAAAAAACTGATTTTCAAACCTTGTTTGCTTATCACTCTGAACACCAGTTGCTATCTCCCTGAATACCAGCTATTTGGATAACAGGTTGTAATATTTCATATCCAGATTTTCACTTGGTTTCTCAGTGAGATTTCTGGCTTGTGAATAAGCTTCTACGGCTTTTTCCTTATCACCTTTATAGAAATGAATATCACCTATCAGTTCCAGAAAAGCACCTTCATAACCTTTTGCCTTTTTATTTGCCTCAGCAATCTTTAAAGCCTCGTCCAATTCCTGATTTTCCACCATCACCCTGGCCAAACGTAAACTGGCGAGCAACTCGATGCTCTTATTAGGTCGATGTTCAAGGACTTCCTTCAACTCTTTTTCAGCTGCCTGATAATCCTGCTCGATTAAATAATATTTGGCATTTAGAAAACGCGCATATTGTGCATATTCAGTGTTCGAATATTCTTTTTTGAGATTATTAACAGACTCCTGAAATGCCGCCAGTTTTACCACCCGTTCACTCTTTTCGTCCTTAGATGAACTGTCTTTGTTATTGCTGTAAAGCACCCGTTCCAAGGCCTGAAAATCATCAAGCATGCGATCATATATGACAGAAGCCTGTTCAGCCTGTTGCGTGACATAGTTTTGCCAGAAATTCCATCCTCCAGCACCTAGAACAGCTACAAGGACACCAACAATAACGGAACGACCATAGTCTTCCCACCAGGCCTTAAGCTCATCAATCTGTTCATCTTGATAATGGCTATTCAAACTAAACCTCCTACTTGTGATTTTGAGAACTCGTCTGTCAGTCTGATTATCAGTTTCTCTTCTGACAACTGTACCGCGTCTTTCTGTTCTCTTAGATATTTCAACTGTACTTGCTTTGCTTCTAATTCCTGCTCACCAAGAATCAACGCAAACTGCGCGCCACTTTTATCGGCTTTCTTGAGCTGCGATTTTAAACCTGAACCACCGCAATTTAATAACACAATCCTGTCTGGAAATGCTTTTCTCATTTCCATAGATAAACGCAATGCTGCAACTTCAGCCTCATCACCAACGTAAGCAATAAAGACGTCACAATCTGATTTTTGTTCCTTAAACAAACCCAAGGTTTCTTTAAGCAGGATCAATCGTTCAAGACCAAGCGCAAAACCAACTGCCGGCGTGGATTTTCCACCAAGGGTTTCCACCAACCTGTCGTAACGACCACCCGCACATACTGTTGCCTGTGCACCTAGGTGAGTAGTGGTCCATTCGAAAACCAGATCATTATAGTAATCAAGCCCTCTAACTAAAGATGGGGTTTCCTTATAACTAATAGAAAGTTCATTTAAAGCAGATTTCAATGCTTCAAAGCGCACCTTAGATTCTTCTGATAAAAAATCTTTAAGCGCTGGTGCATTTTTCAGAATTACCTGAGTCTTAGCATCTTTGCTATCCAGGATTCTCAGTGGGTTAGTTTCAAGTCTTTTCTGACTATCCACATCCAGTTCAGATTTATGTTGAGAAAGATACGATGTTAGTGCTTTTCCAAAATCAGCTCGTGCTTCACTACTTCCTATGGAATTGATTTCCAGCGTCACCGCATCCATCACACCTAACTGGTTAAACAACTCCGCACTCAAGAGAATCAGTTCAAGTTCAATATCGGTTCCCGAAAAACCAAAAGCCTCAACGCCTAGTTGATGGAACTGTCTGGCTCTACCTTTCTGAGGTCTTTCATGTCGAAACATGGGACCACTATAAAAAAAACGTTGTGTCTGGTTATAAAGCAAACCATGTTGCTCAGCTGCCCTCACACAACCCGCAGTTCCTTCTGGCCTTAAGGTGACAGACTCATCGTTTCTATCTACGAAGGTGTACATCTCTTTTTCAACAATATCAGTCACTTCACCAACAGAACGTTTGAATAACTGAGTCTCCTCAAGAATTGGAAAGCGAATTTCCTTATAGGCAAAGCGAGACAGGATTGCCTGATAGCATGAC
>JBECKS010000206.1:0-3235 GCA_040235395.1 Pseudomonadales bacterium
CAGCAGCTAAGGTTAATGATAAATGTCAAAGATGTATTTGGTAGAAATAAAGATAGTGGCCGAAATGATATCTGGTCATTTCTTTATGATGATAAGCAGCAGTGGTATTTCAAGTCTGATATGAATAATAACGAAGCGCTTGTGTTTGATACCTTAGGTATGTGTCATGGTGCTGCTACGCTTGAGGGAGAGAAACAGGCTGAAGAATATTTTGTTCGATTAAGTAAGTGTGTCGAAGCACTTAACGCTAATGATGAGACTGCAATTAAATCGATAGCTACGCAGGAAAAACTCAAGCTACCAGAAAAATTAACACCTGGACTTAGGCTGGCGATCGTTAAAATGGAAAGTCTGCTTGATCAAGCTGCTCATGATACGCAAGCTTTATTGAAAGATGGTTCTGTATGGAAAGAAGAAGTCGATAAAGTGCTGAAATCCCTTATCAGAAAATCTATCGAGTTGAGAGCAGTGGGTATTATTTTTTAAAACAAATTCTCAAGATGTGATTCGAGAAGCGGCAGAATCTTTTCTGCCAAGCTTTCTTTTTTGCTTTCTATTTTCAAGTTGAACTTCAAGAAACTCAACAGTATTACCTATGTAGTTGCCAATACGGATGCTACCTAAGGTAAATTCAATGGCGCGAACTTTGTCTTTACCATAAATTTCAATCAGTTTTTCACGAGCCTCTCAATCAACATTCCCTTCAACTTCATCCCAGTGTTGTGCATAAAGTAATGTGGGTTGCTCTTCTTTCGGACAGGCTTCAAAGTGTCCGGATAATAAGGCGTCAATTTCATTTTCATCAAGACCTTCAGTTAGAGCTGCACGAGCATGAGCGTATGAGCAGGCATTGCAAGAATTGACTGAGGTAAGGGCAAGCATCAAACGTTCACTAAATACATGTGGTATTAGAGCATTCTCATGATGATGAGTTACGGAATTTGTTGAGATAGCACTTCGCGTAACCGATTTGGTGATATCCCATACTATACCTACATTCTTTACTCTTTCTGCAAGATACTAGCAGTGTGAAGAAAATTCTTTGATGGAGTGATAGCGGTGTTTAGTAAATGCCAAATCTGGATTGCTTTCCACTTGCTCATGTATACCTTGATGAATTTCCTTACGCCATTCCAGAATACTTTTCTGATAGCTGCGTTTGCCTGAACTTTGTGATTTAGCTTTTACAGCTTTGTTATTTTTTCCAGAAGAAGTGCTTGTCATGTTTGGTCTCCGCCTAATTACCTGCAAGTGTTATATCAGTGTAAAACTTAGTTTTTGGGTTGCAAGACCCTGATTAATCCTTCTTGTATCACCGAAGCAACAAGCACACCCGTTTCGGTATAAACGCTGGCGCGATTAAAACCTCTAGCGCCATAAAGAATAGGGCTGTCACATACAAAGAGAAGCCATTCGTCTACGCGTAGGTCACGGTGATACCAGACACTGTGATCAAGGCTTGCTGATTGTAGATTGACCTGCATCCACGAAATGCCATGCGGAAGTATGCAGGTGTCGAGCAAAAACATATCAGAAGCATAAGCGAAAAGACCTTGTTGCAATTCTGAATCGTCGCCAAGAACACCATTCGCTTTAAACCATATTGCTTGATGAGGTTCGCGTTTCGTTGGGCTGGTTGGGTCATTAAAAAGCACAGGACGTTCTTCAAAGGCGCGATCCATTTCATACCATTGTTTGGCATGCTCTGGCAGTTTGTCTTTTATTTTTTCCCAATGCACTTTGGGTTCTGGAAGCTCTAGGGGTTTAGGAAATTGCGTCATGTCGATTTGATGGCTGATGCTTTCTTCAGGTTCCTGAAAACTTGCAGTAAGGGTAAAGATAATCTGTTCCTTACCTTTTTGAGTTTGTATCGCAGTTACACGACGGGTATTAAAACTTCTGCCGTCACGTACGTTCTCGACTTTATAAATCACGTCCTGATTAGGGTCACCTGCACGGAGGAAATCAGATTTAAGTGAAATCGCAGGGCGATTTTCCACCGTTGCAATAGCAGCCATTAACGCCTGACTGACAACCTGACCGCCATAAATTCGGTTATTATTGGTTTTTGCCTGAGCGCCAATAAAGGTATGTTCATCTTTTTTTTCTAATTTAAGTAATTTTATTACGCCTGCTAAAGCGGCATTCATGGAAGCGTTCATAGTTAATTCCAGTTATTCAAAGTCAGCAAAATAATTATTTATTGGCATTAAACCAATCTACCATCAATTGATTTAATTCTTCAGGTTTTTCCTGATGCAGGAAATGTCCTGCGCCTTGGATTTGCTCTACACGTAACTCTTTAGAAAAATCTTCCTCACGCATAAGTTTTACAAACACATTGGTGTGAATACAACCATCATCTGCGCCAGTTATTGCAAGTGTTGGCACATGAATCTTTTTACGCGCTTCACGACCGGTTTCTTTTGCGCCTTTTGAAGCAAGATTAAACATGGCACGGTAATAACCTAAAGCAGCTTTCTTAACGCCAGGTTGCGAAAGCGTATCGATGACAAGATCAAGATCTTTTTCAGGCAAAGTCCACGTCGGGCACCAGCTTTGCCAGAGTTTGCGAATGAACGCAAAGTTATTGCGTTCAACGATGTAATCGGAAATGCCTCTTAACTGAAAGAAAAACATATACCAGGAATAACGTAATTGAATGGGATATTTTTTAAATGCTTCCTGAGAGAAACGACCTAAATGGGGCACAGCCATGGTGGTAACACTTTTAAGTTTTTCTGGCGCCATGGCGGCAACCACATAACTAATAACTGCTCCCCAGTCGTGACCCACAAGATGAACTTTTTCAACATCGAGTTGATCAATCCATGCAATCACATCTTCTGCAAGGCGAATGATGGCATAGTTATCATTGCTTTCATCTTTTGGAATGGATGAAGGTTCATAACCGCGAAGTGTTACCGAAATTGCTCGATAACCAGCTTCTGCAAAGGCAGGTAGTTGGTAGCGATAGGAAAGCGCATGATCAGGAAAGCCGTGCAAACAAAGCACAACATCACCTTCACCTTGTGCTATAGCGCTGAAGGTAAGTGTTTCGCCATTCTCAAGAGTGCGTTCAAAATTAAGTGATTCAAATGTTTCAGTCATGAAATTTCCTTAACACTTATTCTGTAGCTAGAATGAGTTCTGCACCTTTTGAACCGATTGCCATACTCGGTGCATTGGTATTTCCGCTCACTATGGTAGGCATGATCGACGCATCTATCACGCG
>JBECKS010000210.1:0-11586 GCA_040235395.1 Pseudomonadales bacterium
TCCCATGCGAGCATGTTTTAATTAATTGAGTTTGATTTTCTTACTTAGGTAAACACCGCTTCGCAGTGCTTCATGCCATGGCAGGTTGTTTGATCGATACGATCAAGGAAGGTTTTAATTAAGTTAAAACTGACGTGAGTACTAATAACGCCCCGCTTTACAAACATTTCGCTAAATCTTGCCTGTTCAGAAGCAATACGGATATCACAAATCAGGCAAAGCTCTATACCGATACCCACTGCAGAACCATTGACTGCACTAATGATTGGGCAACGGGATGCAAGCATCTCCCTCACAAGGGGTGGTGCAGAAGAATAAACCTTGTCTTTATCCAGCTTACTGATGGCACTATCGAGCCCCCCGCCTTTGGACATAATTTCCTCTACGTCGTCACCAGCGCAAAAGCTTCGTCCATTTCCAGTCAAAATAATGCAGCGAACATTCTGATCTGCATTCGCAGCCTTGAAAAACTGTGCTGCTGTTTTGTAAGCCTCGTTGTTCAACGCATTGTGTTTTTCCGGCCTGTTCAGTGTAATGGTGGCGATATGACCTTGAACGTCATAGAGTATTGTATCGCTCATAAGGTTTCCTTTTTTAAGACATTGATAATTGGAATCAGAGTACATTTTGCAGTCATTAAAGCTTAGTAATCACCGCAATCTATTATATGCTGTATATAACCTTGCCGTAAAAAATAACGATACCAATAAGCACGGGCTAAAGGGGTTTGCATGATTATTGTCCCTACTGAAAAGCGATTCGACTGGAATCGCCCACCCTTCATACTTTTACTTCTGGTATTTGTAAATTTCTTTGTGTTTTTTGCCTATCAGAGTGGCGACGATGAAAAAGTGGAAAATGCCTTCAGAATTTATTTTGATAATCAGTACTTCGACGCCGAGTGGCCTTTATATCTTGAGTATCTCAAGGAAAAGAAAGAAGAAAGACTTTTAAAAGAAGTCAAAGGTCTTTACGAAGACGAATTCTATGATTGGGCGGCGTATGGAATGCTTATCGATAATGAATTCTTTGATTATCTTAAAGAACACGAAGAACAGATATACAGTGATTATGATAAGCGTGTCGCCTGGTATGAAGGAAGATATGAAGTCAATAAATACATAGATGGCTTAAGTACTCAGCTTGGGCTTTTCCCTAATCACATAACCATTCCCACTCTTTTTACTCATCAATTCCTGCACGGCGGATTGATGCATCTACTGGGTAATATGATTTTTTTGATTATGTGTGGCTTTGCCGTTGAAGCCGCCATTGGTCATCTTCGTTTCCTCGCTTTCTATCTTGTTTGCGGTGTTGCTGCTGGGCTTTCTCATGCAGTCATTGATCTAGAGAGTAGCACGCCGCTGATTGGAGCTTCCGGAGCAATCTCGGGCATCATGGCAATCTACGTTGCGATTTTTCGATTAAAGAAAATTGAATTCTTTTACTGGTTCTATGTGTTTGTAGGATACGTAAGGCTCCCCTCTCTCATGGTGCTTCCTTTTTATATAGCGAAAGAATTACTTTCATTCTGGTTTGACAAGGAATCGAATGTTGCTTTTATGGCACATGCCGGTGGCTTTGTTACTGGTGGCATTTTAATTTTTGCCAGCTATCTGATTAACAAGAATATTTTTGATGAAGAATATATTGAAGAAGATCAGGATGTTGACCCCTATCAGAACAGTCTAAATACGATTTATACATCCATCGCAAAATTTCAATTCAAACGATCACTTAATGAAATTGATGCAGCAATCAAGGAATTTGGAAGCCGCTTTGAACTCATGCAATTAAAATTCAACCTGCTTCGTATCAATAATAATGAAAAGGCATTGGTCATTCCTTTAATTTCCTATAAACATGTTAATCAGCACGAACTGGAATTTCAGGAAAATTTATGGAATCAATATCCAGATCTACGCTCACAAATTCCTACTGACCAACTTGCTAATACAGGTATGCGTTTCGCAAACAAAGGTCACATGGAAATCGCTGAAGAGATTCTTGACGCCCTTAAAAGCAATAATAGCGCCTCAGATGAAATAGCAGTGCTTGCCAAAAGGCTTTCGGTTTTGTTCGCAGAACAGGAGCAAAGTATCAAATCAAAACATTATGAAGAGCTTGCTAATCAACTCGGTTTTAGCAACGGGAAAGTTGGGTAGCTGCTTATGCAATACTGTAAATACCATCCCTTAAGCGCTGCCACCTGGTATTGCCATCATTGTGAATGTGGGCTTTGTGATCACTGCATTGATGTAAAAAGTAGTACCAATGCGAAAAATCCAGATGAAGAGCTCTGTCTATCGTGTCATCAAACACTGGAAAGTCTTGGCCATGCTCACAGTGCAGAACCTTTCTGGCGGCGCTTGGAAAGCACTTTCAAATATCCCGCTAATACTGACACCGTCATCATTATTGTGGGCTTCTCAATTATTAACAGCATCTTGTCAATAATACCGATATTTGTCTTATTCCAATCAATTTTATTAGGCGTTTTTTTAAAATATTGTTTTAACTGCCTTGCAGAAACTGCAAAAGGTAATTTTACACCCCCTAACGTCACCACATCCTATAACGAAGGGCTAACATTAATCCTGAAAATATTCTTTTTAATATTCTGCATGGGTATGATTCTAGTTGGCGCGCACAAGTTAGGTGGCGAACCTTTTATGATTCTAATGGCGCTCTTGATGGCAGGCGCAATACCTGCCATTGCCATTCTGTTAGCGATGACTGACAACGTGATTAGCTCCTTGAACCCTGTTTCAATTTATCAAATCATTAAAGCCGTTGGCATGCCTTATGGTCTGATTATTATTTTTATCTTTATCATGCTGACATCCATTGATGTCATCAGTGCCTTAACGAGTCAATTTACTTTTGGTTCAACCCTGATTGAATCCGCTGTTACTTACTATTATTTTCTGGTTATTTTCCATCTTCTGGGCTACATGATATTTCAGTATCAAGGTGAATTTGGTTTTATTGCGAGAGAACATAGCGGTATATCAAACATCAAACGGAGTGATGACGAAATAAATAAAGCCCAACTTGATGTTTATCTTAAAGATGGTCGTTATCAGGAAATGCTAGACCTTTATGAAAACATTTTTCAGAAGCAACCAAATAATACTTTTTATTTCGACAATTGCCTTAAATTCATTATCGCCTCCAATAATCAAGAATATATGGCTTGGTTTGCACCCATCTATTTCAAACATCTTACCGATAATGAAAAATATGATGGTATCTCCATTGTGTATCAGAGAATTTCCACTGTACTACCTGACTATATTCCTGAAAGCCCAGATGTTCGCTATCTGATTGCAGTGAACATGTATGTGAAAGGTGCATTTAAGCCTGCAGTGAAATTACTAAAAGGCTTTCATCAGGAATTCCCTGATTTTGAGCAACTGCATCAAGCCATGTACCTGATTGCCCAAAGCCTTGAAGAAATACCCAATCAGGAAAATAACGCCAGAAAATATCACGCCTTTTCAACAAAACTGGCAGAAAAAAAAGGGCTTACTTTAATCGAATTCATGGATATGGATTTAAACATTCCACATGCCATACTTGGAAAAAAACAGGAAGAGGAACCAGAGGTTTCTGAAGAGCAAGCAGCAGAATCGAATGAGAAACCTAAAAGCACTACCGAAGAAGCTGAAAACGATACTGAAGAAAAAGAACATGCTCCGATTGAGTTTACAAAAGACTAATCATCCATCCAAGGTAATACCTGCCTGATTCCCAAGCACTAAGTGCTCTGTTAGAATCCTGCCAGACCTGCATAAAATCATTTCAGCTTTACGAAGTTAATTTTTCTTTAACTGGTTTTAAAAAAAATGAAAAAACATTCCTTGATAACATACTTCATCGCACTTGCTGCATTTCTTTTTTCAAATTCAGCTATTGCCGTTGACGAATATCAATTTCAGCAAAGTGTAGACAATGTTGTTTCAGTAATTCAAAAGGCAATAAGCGATGATGACGACACTGAAAACTTAACGGCTCAGCAACAGTGTGAGCGAGACAAACAGGATGACAGTCGATTGTATTGGGATACACGCAACAATAAATGCATGCTCAAGCTGTATGAAAATACCACGATTAATATGAAAGACATTGGCGTTGCCTATACCGATGGCAGCAGCACTGAAAACAAGGCTTCTCAAAACAATTCACAGATGCTATCAGGTGGCACTGGCATGGTAGCAGGCAGTATCAGCAACACTCAGGTTACCGAAACCCTGTATTTTCTAGAACATGGAAACAGATATCCTGAAGGTGAAACAAGACCAAGCTTAGGCAGCAAAATCCATCAAGATACGATTGTTTCTTACCGGAAATCCTATGAACCCATCGTATGCCCAAGCCATCACACCAGGGTTTGGTATGTCGCCATTACCAAACGAAGCATCAGCACCATGGCGCGTGAACTGGAAAAACTTAAGAAACGCGATGATGTTTTCACCAGCGTTGATGATGCATTAACAAGAAGCATCATGAAATCCAATGGCATACCTTATTACCAACAAGCAGAAGCAATGGCATCACTTCGAGGTAAAGTGTGTGGTGGTGGCGCTTCACCAAGGTAGTCATCAGCACGCTGCTCACACAGTTACATGAGCTAAAATATAGGTGACACATTTTGTCAAAAACTGCTTTTTTTGTTATTTCTCAGTTGCTTAAACTTCCATTTACATCCCTTTTCTCACCTTTTATCCATTAATCAAACTTTCTATTGAAATAGACAGTTTACAGACTAAGATTTGAATTAGTGCCATTCCACTAGTTTTTATCCCTCCGAAAAAAGCATAGTGATTTGATTGAATTATTTATTAATCAAGTAGACATCTTCTTCAGTTATGAGAGTTATGAGGTATTAGAAAATGAAAAAGTTAAATACAACAAAGCTAATAAAAGGAAGCCTTATTGCCTGCTCACTTGTCTCAGCGAGTGCAGCCTATGCAGCCACTCAAGGCTCATTAGGTTCAGTAAATTCCCAGGGAACCATTAACCTGTCGGCAACCATTGGTAACCTGATTCAGATTTCAGCGCTCAATGACGTTACCTTTGCAGCGGCCACACTAACCGCTTCCGAAGGCTTTTGTGTTTACAGAAATGGCCTTACCGGTGACTACGGAGTTCAACTGGATTCTGCAAATGGCGCAGTAGCTGGTGACTACGACTTGCTTGTCGGTGGTGTTCCGATTGCCTACACCGTCACTTGGAATGGTATATCCATTACTGAAGGCGCTGCTGCATTAGGTGATGCCGCTTTTGTTGGCGACACCAGTGATCCAACTTGTGGCGGCGCTGACAATGCAACGGTTGCCTTTACCTTGAATACCGCAGAATATGCTGCTGCACCAGCGGGTACCTATGTAGATACACTGACAATGACAGTTACGCCTCTGTAGTAAATTTTTAAAATTATTATTTTTGTATAAGGGGCTTCGGCCCCTTTTTAATTTAGAAATCTTAATGATTTTATTAAACTGCCATGAGTTCTTTATTTCTTAAGGATTTAACAGGAAAACATTTTAGCCAATGTGTTATCTAACTTTTAACAGGCTTAGCCATTTATTGTTGATTCCAATAACGCTAACAATGATTGCTGGAAATATTCATGCAGCCATGGAAGTTAATCCAGGTGCCACTGATATGAATTATGGCCAATGGTCGGGCACTGGTGATCTCGATAATAATCAAGCTTTGTGCGTGCATAATTCCGATACCGCCGGGGCCTGCCCCGTGAATAAATGTACGGTCTCAGATTACGATGTCACCTCTACTGGAAATCCAGGTGGTGCATTTCGGGTTTATGACATTATTGGTGGTGTAAATTTCATCGAGTACCGCGCTTTCTACAATGACAAGCAAAACCCTGCTGGTGGCGTTGAACTAAACTCAGGTGTCACATTAACCAATCAACAGCAAGCATCAGGGCGCATGCCATGCAACAAAAACACTGGGAACTTCAGAATCTGGTTTGAAGAACTTAGTGCCAACGGCTTGCTCGCAGCCGCGCCTGGATACTACTCAGGACAGCTCTCAAGCACTTATTTAAATCAAACCACTGGTGAAACATTCAATGATGTTTTTAACATCAGTGTCAGCGTAGGGCGCCTTGTTCGATTATCTAACCTAAACGACCTGGCGCTTACCCCTGGGGCAATTTATAGCGGCTTGGAATCTTTTTGCGTTTTTGACAACGACATTAGCGCTGCGGGTTATAACATCACTGCCAGCTCTGCTAACGCTGGTGGCGGGCAATTCCGTCTACACATTAACACTGGCGGGATAGATTATTTCACACCCTATAACGTCTGGTTTGATCAAACCGCAACAGCTTCTGCAGGAAGTACAGCGCTAACAACAGGGGTAGCAGCATCACCTTTTACAGGCAGTTCACTTATTGATTGTGGTGGCTTGGACAATGCGTCAATTTATATTGAAACAACCGGGCCTTTTGTTTCTGTTGGTACTTATTCAGATGTCTTAACAATCAACATCCAGCCTAACTAGGTTATATTTTCCTAAAGAACTTATTGAACGACTTACTGTTCAACTTTTGCTTGTAAGTCACACAGCAAATCACCAATCGCAACAATGCCCTCATTTTCTGTATAGGGTGGAAGCATAACCGTACAGCTTTGCCTCTCGGTTTCAAAACGAAGTATTGTTGTATCACTAAAGATTTCAGCTTGAAAAATCCCATAGTCATCACTTGTTGCCCAACTTGGTACATCAATGAGTTTTGCATTGGGAATGGCAATTCCTTTGCTATCTAGAATCCTTCCATAAATCAAATACACCTGATTCGCCGACCAGGTAAAATTAACAACATTACCTGGATAAAGAATGGTTCTTTTATTGTCATTGCTGAAATTAATCAAGGAATCGCCTTTTGGCTTTAATGAAATGTCGAAGTCATCATAGGAAGGCAAACCGATGACATTTTTTCTACCTATTGCTAACGATCCTCTTTGATGTCCATTCACCAGCACATCTAAATAAGCACTATCGGCTTCTCCATCTATCTCAGCAATTACGGCACTATTGCCTCGTTTCTGCCCGCCAAAAGCTATGGCATCTGCATTGCCCACAACAGCAAAAGCCAGATTACCACTCCATTGATGTGACTCTTGAGAAACACTTTTCGTTTCCTGAACCAGAAAATTACTTCGACCTAAATACGACTCATAACCAACACCAAGGCCAACAACATCTGAAAAGATGGTTTTCTTGGCAAACACACTACTCTCAAAGTCGCCCACAAACTTATCAAGATCCTTCCAACCAAGTTCTACACTGTATTCGCCTCCAGAATCCTGAACATTAACGCCATCACCATTCGGATTGATCAGCAAGTCATCTCTATAATTTCCTGCAAGGTTACTGGTCCAATGGCCTCTGGAAAAATACAGCTGAAGTCCAATGCTATAAAATTCCTTATCAACAGGAATTTCAATATCCGTCTCAAATTCGTTTTCAACATCCCTAACCTTACCTGCTTCAGCATTAATCGATAGCACACTATCGGTAAAAGCAATGATGGATTTCTGGTATCTCAGAAGATAAGTCTCGCCTACATTCTGATTCTCCTGTCTTCGCCTAATAAATTGACCATTCAGGGTTCCTATCAAGGAACGATAAGTAAGCGATACATTAAGCAAGGTTGAGCTCGCCAGAATAGGATCATACAAAGTACTCAAGCTTGTGCCAGCTGGTTCGGCGTTCTTACTATAAATTCTTCTTACACCTAGACTGTTTGAAAAATCTCCATATTGATGGCGAAAATCAAAGGAAGCACCGTAGTCTTCGTCACTGGATGCAAGCAAACCTGTTGATATCTGGTAACTGGGACCCAACTTCACAAGACCTGCCTCCACAAAACTTTGCCCTGTAAATGCAGAAACAGAACCTTCAAGACCCAAATCCGGAGTCAATCTTTTTTGAGCGCTCCCTCTCGCTAGCCAACTTTCATTTTCTTCAGGAAGAACCCGATCAGTGCCCGCTAATTGAGTAACTCTTCCTACTTCAAGCGCATATTGGGGCGAGTCACTAGGTGGCAGCCTTGCTGATTTTGCGAAAAAATGCGTCGCAACTGTCTCCACCCCATTCACATCTGTAATTCTTAGCTCTATATCATAGGCACCTTCTGGGAAATTGCTGGTATCGATTTTCTGGTTACCTACATCATAAAATTGAACATCGATAAGTTTTGCTTTTCTATAAACCTCCACTCGACTGCGATTACTGAAGAAAACAAATATTTCACTTCCTTTCGCTTCCACCAGATCCGTACGTGTTTTTAATGATGTTGCTACCTTTACGCCCAAGATATCCGTATCAGGAATAAAATTAATGCTTTTGCTCTGCGTTGCGAAATAACCAGCTTCATACTCCATGTCCTGTTGATCCATCTGCCACGACAGGCTATCAACTGTTCCATCCCCTTCATCTGCATAATCCCACAACATCTGAATACGCTGATTTTTATTAGCCAGAATGCTTTGCCCTGATATGTTGTAATGCTCGCCAGCCATATCATCACCTGTACCCGTAATAGAAAGGTTATTCACATAGGAATAGGGAATATTCGAAGGTGGTAGGTATTGTTTTCCATCTTCATCCGCTGAGACCAGCAATACTGGATTAATAAATAAATCTGCGCGGAAAGTGGCTCGATTAAAAATCACTGACACAATGTCAGGCTTAAGTACACCGCAATTATTTTTATTATAGGCGCTACAGATATGGCCGGCATTTGGCGCCAAAGGAACAGAAATGTTTTTAAATAAACTCTGTTTTTCCTTTAATTGAGGAACGCTTTCAACGATATCTTCGGGTACTAAAAACTCTATGTAGTTTGGATTAAATCTCGCAATAGTGGTGACGATATACTGGCCACCAAAATACACATCAATAGCATTGGTTTCCGGTTCTAACAAAGAGAGAAAACCCTTTGGCACTTGTTTATTTGTAATTAAACCGTCATCTTCAATGTTTTGTGAAGCCGTATTAAGAATATTCTCACTTTCAGGTTTTGAAGGCTGAGTGCTAGCCGCTTCAGCCATCACAACGCTTGCTAAAGATATTTGCAAACCAAACAATAAGTATTTAACTGATAAGCGTTTGATAAAAACAATCCTTAGTGATTAGTAATTACATGTTAATTTTTTTCTATAACCAGGCTTTCGTTACTAAGCCGGGTAATTTTATTAAAGGTAACCTTTCCTTCGAAGGGTAGCGTTAAGCTCCATTTATTACCCGCATAGAGTCTTTTCGATTGTAATTTTTCACAATTTTCTTTTTCATCTTCTTGAGTCTTCTCTTTACACAGCATTCCATTACTCAACAGGATATTACTATTTCCATTATTACTAAAAGTGATTACCTTCCCCTCTCGGGAATAAACCAGATCTGTCATTGGGTTTTCCGGTTCCACAATAACCAACACCCCATAAGCAATCAGCAATCTCACACCTGTATCATGGGCTTGCCCTTCTCCCTCTACCGGCGCTACTTTTAGTCGAAATATTCTTTCCTTATCTTTTGGCGTAGAAAGATTCACCAGCCTCAGGAAACTACGTCCATTAGGTGGAATAATGGTTTTATTTGGGGAAACCAGTAGGGAAATATTCTTTGGATCAGTAACCACCCTGGTTTCTTCGTTATCTTCACCAGGATTAACCACCTCATAAACGGTTACCTCTACATAAGCGGTTTCCTGTGACGTATTACTGACTTCGATATCTTTCTTGGATTTTGTTCCATTTTCAAAATGAACAATAACGTTATCCAGCCTGATTGAGGCGGCTTCTGATATTGAAAATGGCAATATGATAAGAATGAAGGAAATGAGAACCTTTTTTCGCATAATAAATCTGCCCTATTTACAGGTAATTTTTTAGTGTATTCACACCCATGATGAAAGTATATCGCCAAGGTACTAAAAGCCCATAATTACTGGCTAAATGGACTTAAAACACACCATAAGAAATTTTTTTAGCAAAATGAAATCTCTATACGCCGCCATGGCTTTCCCAGGTTTCAAAAAACTCAGCGTAGGCGCCTTGGTTTTTTAATAGCTCTTCATGGCTTCCATATTCAACAATTTCACCATGCTTGATAAAGGCAATCCTGTCGGCACGCAAAGCGGTAGATAAACGGTGCGCAATAATAATTGAACTACAGCCTTCCAGAACCAGATCAAGTGCTTTTTCTATTTTCGCTTCTGATGCCAGATCAATATTGGATGTGGCTTCATCCAGAATCAGAAGCTTTGGTTTGCTAATAAAGGCTCTGGCAAGCGCCAGCAATTGTCTTTCACCTGCCGACAGGGATGACCCTCTTTCACTCAACACTGCATCAAGACCACCTTTCTGTTTATTGATGAGGTTTTCAATACCCATCATCTTGCAGGCGCCTAAAATTTCTTCATCGCTTATCTCTGGATTCGAAAAAGCAAGATTGGAACGTATACTGCCATAAAACAGGAAAGCTTCCTGAGGAACCACGGCAATATGTTTGCGCAACGAATTAAAGGTAATGTCTCTTAAATCAGAACCATCAACTGTAATTGCGCCTGCTTGCGGGTCGTAAAAACGCGTCATGAGTTTTGCAATGGTGGATTTCCCTGCGCCTGTCGGTCCAACAAAGGCAACACTTTCACCTGCCCTGATTTCAAAATTAATGTTCTTAAGGATAGGCATATCCTTTTTATAATAGAAGCTGACATTCGTGAATTTGATATTACCACTAAAGTCCTTTAGCTCTTTTGCATCTTGCTTTTCGGGCACATCAATATTTTCAGAAAACAAATCAGACAGCTTCTTAACCGCTGCATTCGCCGATTGAAAACTGCCATACAACTGCACAAGGCTCTGTAAGGGAGTGAAGAAATTTGACAGGAACAACTGAAAAGCAATGAGTTCACCAATGCTTAGTTTATTTTCCTGAATCAGATGATAGCCATATAAAAGCACCACGACTTGGCCGAGAATATTGACAAATGATGTACCCGCATCATAGCCATGTTGGGCTAAACTCATTTTGTTATTGGATTTTTTGTAGCTATCAACAATATTGATGTGAGCAAGCACATTCCTGAAACGTCTGTTCGCAGCAATCACTGTATTATAACCAGCAAGATTTTCCTGAAGGTGAGCCATTACTTCAGCAATCTTGTCACGAACAATCAAATAACCTTTATCGGAATAGTCCTTGAATTTAAGTGTTGCAATCACCATGACGGGAATCACCAGAATCAACAACACCAAGGCCAGTTCCACATTCAGGTAAATCAAGGCAGCACTAATTAATAAAAGCGTTACACCCTGAACGGCGAGATTTATCAAGCCTTCAGTAAACAGATTCGACAACGCTTCAATATCGCTAGTCATACGCGTTAACAATCGGCCAGATTTTTCTTCCGTGTAAAAATTCAGGGAAAGTCGTTGGAACTGGCTAAACACCTTAACGCGTAATTCATAGAGGAGTACTTGTGCAAGATTGCCCGTGTATTTAATGCGTATATAGGAGCTCAGGATATTAATGAGAATGCTTACCACA
>JBECKS010000249.1:0-1197 GCA_040235395.1 Pseudomonadales bacterium
GTTTTAATTCCTCAAGATAAGCGCAAAACTCATCCTCTATTTCCTTTTCGGCTCCGGTTGCCTATCCCGTAGTTATTTAATATAGGGTTTTCCCCCAATAAAATGAGTTAATACCCCTATTGACATACCACGTAGTGGTATATTATCCTATCAAAGAACATTATGGTTTTCCTTGATTTCCCCATAATGTTTTACCTCTTTGACCCTTGGGGTCCGCCTACTACCTCAAGGGTCAACAATGACAATTAGAATAATAAAATTAAAGGAGGTCATCATGAGATACCCTTTAATAGATTTCATTCTTTTATTGATTTCCTTATTCTTAATAATACTCTCCTTTAATGTTACTTATAATGCGATTCCATATTTATCCCATTGATTAACCCCTAAAGATGTGTGTAGGTCCTATTGTTTATTATAGCCGTCACGATACCCTCGGCCTAATTCTTCCCGATCCTTATCGTCAATCATGTTCATCCATTGCTCGTGTTCTTCATCAGTACCGAATTTCTCACCATGATACCTGCGCCTTAATCCTCGAATATAGCCCCGCCAATAATCTTTATTTTCTCCTGTATCCCAAAACGTTTTTGCCTTTTGCCATCTCATGTTTGAATTGTTGCTCGTCCATATCACAGCGTTACTTTTTCTTTCGTTTCTTTAGATAATCTTTAACAGCCTGGATGACCAGATCTTTCATCGTTATACTTTCAACCGCTGCCTGAATCTTCATCTCCCTATGAACCTCGTCTGGAAAATCCTTAATGATTAAAGTTTTCATCATCTCCCTCCATTTTATATTTTTTATAATTATAGTTTATATAGTATATATTGTCAAGAGTAATGACGAACTTTTTCTTTACATAATCATTAAATATCCTGTAACTGTCTGATTTCACAATAAGCCTTGGGTATCCGTAAAAGGAAGATCGTTTGATATACGGCAAATTAGAGGGTTAAACTTTAAAGAAAGTTCGTTCCTAATCTTTGTGATAAAGGTTTAAAACATATTTGCCGATATCTTAAATAAGGAATGAAAATTCGCATTCCTCATTTTATTCCCCTTGATTAACCCCTGAGGGATCGTGTGGGCTCTCTCAGGGGTTTTATATCTTCATGGAAAACCAGAAAGCTCACCCTTGATTTCCTTTTCGACCATACACACCTATCCCGTGGGGTTAAAGTTTTAAGCACATT
>JBECKS010000153.1:0-13721 GCA_040235395.1 Pseudomonadales bacterium
TCGCGATGATGTTGAAGCTGCAAAAGTTCATCCAGAAGAAATGGATGCTGAATCAGGTTATCGAGCATCCACTCACTTCGCTGAAACAGCGACAGAAGATAATCAAACACAACAGAATTCTCATTCAAGAGAACCACATAAACAGAACGATGCAAGATAACACGCAAAAACTGAATAACACGCTCGATTAAGGCAACTGGATTTTCATAATCGGTAATTTTGCATACCAGATACGCCATACATAAATCAAGACGTCGTTTTTCGTTTTCAGAAAGATTTTTTACAAGTTTTTCTGAAGAAAAACTCTTAAGAATCTCATTCAACCGTAAAGTACTTTCAGCATCTGTATTAAATTCAATTGGCTGCTCTTCGACTCGAAGCCAATCTGAAACTTTTGTTTCAATGGGTTTGCCATCTTTACTAGCGTCTTCTTTATTTTCAGCAAACAACTCATTAAAAATATTTCTAACATAAAGACGACAACGTGCGACTTCTTCAAAAAAACTATTTTGCGAACTAAAACCAAGCACCCAGGCAAACAGCTCACCCTCTTCGCCAGTAGCAGGTAACATTTGGCTTTGTTTATCTGATTTACCCTGTATTAAATGTTCAATACGTCGATAAAAGGTATAACATTCACACAGTTGTTTATGTTCTTCCTCGCTTATCAACCCCAGTTTCAGCACTTCATCCATCGCTTCATAATAGGAATGTAATTGCAGACTTGTTTTTCTTCCGCCTTTAATAAGTTGTAAGGCCTGAACGATAAATTCCAATTCCCTGATGCCGCCCTCACCTAACTTGATGTCATTCTCAAGACCCTTGCTTTTCACCTGTCGATTAATCAGGAGTTTCATTTCCCTCAGTGATTCCACCACGGAAAAATCCACATATTTTCGATACACAAAAGGCTTTAGCTCTTCAAGAAAGGTTTCCGTATTTTGCTTATCGCCTGCAACCCAGTCAGCTTTAATAAAGGCATAACGCTCCCAGGTTCTTCCCTGGGTTTCGTAGTAAAGCTCCATGGCATTCTGGTTAAGCACTAAAGCACCACTATCACCATAAGGTCTTAGTCGCATATCAACACGAAAAACGAAACCATCAACAGTCACCTCATCGAGCACGCGAATGAGCTGTTGAGCTAGTCTGATAAAATATTTCTGGTTCTCTATTGGGCGTTGAGCATCTGTTTCGCCTGCATCCTTGTAAAAGAAAATCAGGTCGATGTCAGAAGAAAGGTTAAGCTCCTTTCCACCTAACTTTCCCATACCAATAACACAAAGACTTTGTTCACTACCATCTTCAGATGAGCGCGGCGTGCCCATGGTTTGTTTTTGTAAAGCGGATAGAAAAGAAAGGCTGACATCAATCGCTGTACTGGCAAAGTAACTGATTTCCCGAGCGCTCTGTCTTAAAGACGTTAATACATTCACTTCACGCCAGATAAAACGCAGCATTTCCATCTGACGAAACTGTCTTAAGACTCTCATCCATTGAACATCGCTTTCACACTGATCGCAGAGAGCTTTCAGCAAGAGCTGATAATCCCGCTCCTCTCTCTCCTGATATAAATATCCAGAATTTAAAAGCACTAAAAAATCATCAAATCTTGTTTGAATGGTTTCAAAAATAAAATCACTAAAACCAATGGCTTTGACGAGATGTGCTTCAAAATTGATTTCCCTGGATACATCGCAAAGTTTTTTCAGCGAGCTATCATGTTCCTTTAGCAGTGATTCAATGCCTTCCTTACGTTTTTCAATTCGCCGTTCAATGTCAGCAACTTCAGAATCACTCATCTATTCAGGAAGCGTGTTGTGGTGTTACACGCATCACCTCTTCAATTGTCGTTAAACCAGCAGCTACTTTCTGCGCGCCACTTAATCTTAAGGTTGTCATACCTTCCTTATAAGCCAGTTGACGCAAATCCGTAAGCTTGAACTGGTTTTCCACCATCGCTTTTATACTTTCTGAAACCGTCAACATTTCATAAATGCCCACGCGACCAAGATAGCCCGTGTTTCTACATTCAAGACAACCTTTTGCGCTGAAAATTCTGGCAGGCACTTTTACTTTCCAGGGTTTTACTAATTGCTCCCAACCATGTTTATCGACTTCACATTCCTGTTTGCAATGAGGGCACAGGGTGCGCACTAAACGCTGCGCCATGATGCCTGTTAAGGTTGATGTGAGCAGGTAGGACGGAATGCCAAGATCAAGTAAGCGTGTTAAGGATGATGGCGCATCATTCGTATGTAAGGTTGATAACACAAGGTGGCCTGTTAGCGCTGCCTGAATAGCCATGTCTGCTGTTGGTAAATCCCTGATTTCACCAATCATGATAATGTCAGGGTCCTGCCGCATTAGTGCTCTCACACCTGATGCAAAATCCACATCCTGATTATGTTGCACCTGCATCTGATTAAATTTTCCTTCCACCATTTCAATAGGGTCTTCAATGGTGCACACATTCACTTCTTCTGTTGCTAACTGACGCAACGTTGAATACAGGGTTGTGGTTTTACCTGAACCTGTTGGCCCCGTTACCAGAATGATGCCGTTCGGATTGGCAATCCATTGTTGCCAGGTCTCTTGCTCATCATTTGATAAACCTAATTGTTTAAAAGATCGAAGTAATACATCGGGATCAAAAATCCGCATTACCAGTTTTTCACCAAACGCCGTTGGTAATGTTGATAAACGCAACTCAACTTCATCACCGGCAGCAGTCACCGTCTTTAAACGTCCATCCTGCGGTTTTCTTTTTTCGGCAACATCCATGCGACCCAGTATCTTGATACGACTGGTAATTGCCGCGGTAACATTTGCCGGCAACTCGTAAATATTGTGCAGCACGCCATCGATACGAAGACGGAGTTTTCCAACGTCCCTGCGTGGCTCAAGATGAATATCACTCGCGCGCTGGTCAAAAGCATATTGCAACAACCAGTCAACAATGTTCACGATATGCTGATCATTCGCATCAGGATTCTTGATGGAACCCAGCTCAAGCAGCTGTTCAAAGTTACCGACTTTTGATATCTGTTGCGTACTTTCAGATGCACCAAAAACAGATTTAGCTAGATTATAAAATTCAATTCGATAGCGGTATAAATCTTCTGGATTCACCAGAACCCTTCTTATAGTTCGCTTACCCAGACTTTGCCTCAAGCCGTCTTCCCAGTCGCGATAATAAGGTTGAGCTGTTGCAATAATCACTTCCTCATCTGAAGAATACACAGCGAGAATATGATGACGTTGTGAAAAATTATAAGACATCACATCAGTCACTCTCGGCACATTGATTTTTAACGGATCAATATGAAACTTTTCCATGCCGCTCAGTTGCTGAAACCATTCAAGCAACTGGTTTAAATCAAATAACTTACCTGTCTTTAAATTCTCAAGCTTTGCATCAGCAATAATCTGCAATCCATGATAATGCATCTGTTCTTTTGTGCGTGGTGTACCTGCAACAAGGTTTGCCTCATTCGCATCCACCAAACCCTGTTCCACAAGACGCATAAGCAACCATCGAGTATCCACCTGAATGCTCGGCATATTTAGATAGTGGTAAGCCTGCTTATCCATCACGATTTTGTTATTCGCTTCTTTCATTTTGTTTTCCTTCCTTCATGTTATTGACGCTTCCCTGGCCAATAAAAACCGCATTCAAAGTAGCAAATAAACCGAGTAGCGAACAGGCGGCAAGAAAAAGAAATTTCTCTCATAAGCCCGTCTAGCTCTATGCTAAGGTTGCTAGCCTTTTTACAGGATATTCAAGTTACGAGGCATTCACCTTACAGGGTATCAACTTGCAACAATCTACTTATTTAAACCCTAGAGCATTATCCAGCGTCTGGATTCTTGCCTGGCCAGTACTGATTAACATCGGAAGCCATACCCTGTTTTCCGTTGTGGATCTCTATTGGGTGCATACCCTTGGCACCAAGGCTGTTGCCGCTGTTGCTCTCGATGGCAACATCATCTTCTGCATGTTTGCACTGACACAGATAATGTACATAGGAACCCTTGCGATGGTGTCCCGACGGGTAGGTGCAAACCACTTGGAAGGTAAGGACAGCGCTGCTGATATCAGCACACAGGGTTTTCAACTCTCGCTCTTGATTGGCCTGCTTGTGGCTGGAAGCGGCGCTTTATTAACTGGTGGCATGATTTCTCTCTTTGATGTTGAAGAAGAGCTTTCATTCCATGCCCAAGCCTACCTTCACCCTATGATGTGGAGTTTCCTGCCACTCTTTCCAGGCATGGTCATCTCTGCCATTTTTGCAGCATCAGGAAACACCCGAACACCCATGTACATTGCTGTTAGCTGTAATCTTCTCAATGCCGCACTGGATCCCTTCCTTATATTCGGATGGATGGGATTACCTGCATTAGGAATAGCGGGGGCTGGTATCGCATCACTAATCTGCCAAGTGCTTGGTCTGCTCCTGAGCCTGCTGGCCTTTTCCTTAAGCACTCTGGCCTTCAAGCATCAATCTTTATGGAAACTGAAAAGCATCCATGCCTGGAAGCCTTTATTGAAGATTGGTATACCCAGTGGAGTAGCGGCCATTACACGCCCTCTTAGCACCTTGTTCCTTTTGAAACTGATTGCCAGCTTTGGCGCAGAAGGTGTGGCTGCCTTTGGTATTGCAATCAGGGCGCTATCCTTTATCTGGTTATATCACGGCGCACTCTCCACTGCGGTAAGCACCCTCACAGGACAAAGCCTGGGCAAGCAGGATCTGGAAGGCATAAAAATATTGAGTCACATGAGCATTAAGGTTTCACTGATAACCAGTTTCTTTCTCGGCATTATTTACCTCGTATTTGCGGAAGAGATCATTGGGATTTTTGAGAAAAACAACGCCGAAGTCATTCGCTTAGGTACTCTGTTTCTTTATTTGTTAGTAATTGCTAACTTATCTTCTGCGCCAGTAATAGTATGGGGTTCAATTCTAGTTGGCGCTGGCGAGACCCAATCCCCCATGCGCATTGCCTTTTACGCAAACTGGATCATCAAACTACCTTTAGCCTGGCTTTGGGGTATCTATTTCGAACAGGGTGTAGAGGGCATCTGGTATGCCATGTTCATTTCCATCATCTATGAAAACCTTGCGATTTACCTTGCTTATAAACGGGGTCAATGGACTCGCATAAGTATCTGAGAGGGCGGACTTTTTCCGCGTTTTTTAGCCATAATCCTTGCTTTGAATTGCCTGCTTAAATAAACTGACCCATTACTCATAGGCTTTGTAAAAGTAGTGAGTTGACCTTGCACATAACTGCTCTTCCGATGAGAAAAAACTGAAATGTGTGGGAAAGCCAGTGATTGGCTGTTGCCTTTTACTGTTTATGCAAGTCTGAGAGAACAAACCGTCTTGCATCAAATAAAAAGAAAAACAATAAACAAGCACAATAATTACAAGAAATTGTTTTAGTAACGGAATCATCATAATGGACAAGCGAACTTCAGGTTCTTTGCTCTTTGCCAATTCAAAAACCAGCATAGCAGCAAAAAAACTGAAAGCAGGTTTCACAGCAAAAATGTTATTACTTGCCACATTATTGGTAAGTATTAATGCTTGCGATTTCATTGTAGATGACGGCAAGCCGAATATTCCCAGTAATAATCCAGGCGCTAACGCTAACCTCGCTCCTGCACCACTTAATCCAACCCAAAATCTTTATCGTATGGATCAAGCAATCAGGGAACAGCAGAACTGCGTAAAAGACAGTTCAGCCTGTGACCCAGTGATACCACTCAGTCATATCCAGTACATCTATGACGATACAACTGCAGGAGCTTGGGGAACTGGCGGTTTACTTAATAGAACAGTGGAAAGGGAACCCGACTCCTTGAGCACTGTTGTAGTGTCTTACAGACTCTACATCTACGACGCAACAAATAACCTCAAGTTGGATAAAGTGGCCGTTGCTGATGATGGCAGCAGTAATTTCCATACCCTGCATGATTACACCTATGATGATGAAGATGATCCTTCCGATATGTCTGCAGATGTGGGCACCAATCCACCTGAAACCGATGGTTACAACGCCAATCTTACTCTCACAGCGCCCAAGTTAAGAAAGGAATATATCTGCACTATCGATACAGCTAATCCTGCGCCCAGTGCAACTATTACGACAGCTTTCCCTGACTCTTGTGACCGATATACTGCAGACGAGACGATTACTTATATCTACTATGCAAACGGCCTTCTATTTCGCAAGGAATTCGATACTGATAATGATGGTGATATTGACCATCAGAAAATCTATAGCTACAACAATCTTGGTGAACTGACTCGCGTTGACACTGACAATTACTACAACGGTATTCTTGACGAAGTCTATGAATACGATAGAGACACCTTTGCAGGCGAAGCCGGTGCAACCACCTTACGTGCATTCATCGACTGGAATAGACTTAAGAATGAGGGTGTAGACAGAACAGTCTCCTATGAACTGGATGTCAACAACAACCCAGTAAGGGAATGTTATTATGGCGGCGAACTCAATAAAACTGTTTCCAATTACAATGCTGCTAGGGATGGTATTACTGGCGTTTGTCTGGACACTACCACACAATACCTGCAATGGCGCTTCGTATGGGTAACGGCCAACTGCTGGGCTGGTGGTTTGGAAAATATTGACCCCGAAACTCGCGCAATTGGTTACTTATGTGGTCCGTGAGGCTAGCGCCGTCTCTATTATTCGAAAAAGGCGCCATAAGGCGCCTTTTTTATTTAAACTCTTCAAACTTTATTTTTGGACTTTTTTTAAAGAACAACTGGATACAAAAAAGTGAAAGACGATACACAGGATTACATCGACTGGTTTAGACACTCTGCGCAATACATTAATGCGCATCGAGGAAAAACCTTTGTTATCTGGATAGGTGGCGAAGCTATTGATAACGAGAATTTTCATCGACTGGTGCTTGATATAAATCTGCTTAACAGTCTGGGAATTCATCTGGTGCTTGTTCACGGTGCAAGACCACAAATTGACTATGCCATGCAGATGGCCAATCAAAGTGCATATTTCCAAAACAACCTGCGTGTGAGTTCACTGGAACATATGCCCATCATCTGTCAGGCATCTGCAATGGTGAGAATGAAAATTGAAGCGCTTTTTTCTCTTGGGATTACAAATTCACCCATGCATGGTTCAGAAATCAAACTCAGCTCTGGCAACTATATTCAGGCAAAACCATTAGGTGTGATTGAAGGCGTGGATTACGAACATACAGGTGAAGTAAGAGAGGTAAACGTAAAAGCTATTCGCGATTTACTTGGTGCCGGTCATATTGTTTTGCTTTCAAATATTGCCTATTCGCCAACGGGTGAAATCTTCAATCTCAACTCAGAGGAAGTTGCCAGGGAATGTGCTATTTCACTCAAGGCAGATAAATTAATTTATTTCACCGATAACGATGGTTGTCAGTCACTGTCTGGTGAACTGTTAAGAGAAATCAACACGCAACTGGATCCGATGGAAATCCATTCAGAACAACGATCTATTTTTGAAGCAAGTGCTCAGGCAGTGGATGCAGGTGTACCTCGCGCGCACGTTGTGAGCCATAGTATCAATGGCGCATTAATAGAAGAACTTTTCACCAGAGATGGCAGTGGCACACTCATCAGCAATAACAGTTTTGAAAAACTGAGGCAGGCAAGTATTACAGACGTTAATGGAATCATCGAACTGATCCAGCCTCTGGAAGAAAAAAATATTCTTGTCAAAAGGTCAAGAGAAGTATTGGAAAATGAAATTGATCGCTTCACGGTTCTTGAAAGAGATGGACACATTATCGCGTGTGCAGCCTTATATTTGTATGATGAAGCACCCATGGCAGAACTTGCGTGCATCTGTGTGCATCGAGACTATCAAGATGCAGATCGTGGCGAAAAATTACTGGCTTTCATTGAGAAACAGGCAAAATTCCTGAAACAGGAAAAACTTTTTGTGTTAACCACGCAAACTGCTCACTGGTTTATCGAGCGCGGTTTCGAAAAGGCAAGGATTGAGGAACTACCCATTGCCAAACAGGAACTCTATAACTATCAGCGAAACTCGCTTATATTTATCAAGAAGCTTTAATTTCCAGAACCTAAACCGAAACTATTTTGAGCCTACAAACTCAAACAGAACTTTAATCCACAATTTCTAAGGCATTAACATGAGTGATAAAGATACACGCAAATATTCCAGCATTGTTGTTGATGGCGTTGAACAGGCTCCAAGCCGAGCCATGCTTCGCGCTGTTGGTTTCACCAGCGAAGATTTCAAGAAACCACAGGTTGGAATTGCATCCACGTGGAGCATGGTCACTCCCTGTAATATGCATATCAACGGTCTTGCAGATGAAGCTGCCAAAGGTGCCGACAATGCAGGTGGTAAGGCTGTTATCTTTAATACGATTACTGTTTCTGATGGTATTTCTAACGGCACCGAGGGTATGAAATATTCTTTGGTGAGTCGTGAAGTGATTGCCGATTCCATCGAAACCGTTGCAGGTTGTCAGGGCTTTGATGGGCTGGTTGCTATTGGTGGCTGTGACAAGAATATGCCGGGATGCATCATGGGTCTTGCACGACTGAACCGACCTTCTGTTTTTGTTTATGGTGGTACAATCCTTCCTGGAAAAAATCGCAGCGACATCATTTCTGTTTTCGAAGCAGTAGGTGCTCACGCAAAAGGCAGTATGAGTGATATCGAATTACTTGATGTAGAAGAACATGCCATTCCAGGTCCTGGCTCTTGTGGAGGCATGTACACAGCCAACACCATGGCATCTGCAATTGAAGCACTCGGCATGAGTTTGCCGAATAGCTCAGCACAAAATGCCATTGGCGAAAATAAAATAAAGGACTGTCAGGATGCAGGGGCTGCCGTTGTTGAATTGCTCAAGCAAAACATTCGCCCTTCAGACATCATGACTAAAAAAGCCTTTGAAAATGCCATCACTGTTGTCATCGCACTTGGGGGTTCTACCAATGCCGTACTGCACCTGATTGCCATGGCCCATTCCATTGGCGTGCCATTAAGCCTGGAAGACTTTGAACGTATTGGCGCAAAAACGCCTTTGCTGGCTGACTTAAGACCAAGTGGTAAGTATCTCATGTCTGAGCTTGTTGCGATTGGTGGTATTCAACCATTAATGAAAATCCTGCTTGATCATGGGTATCTACATGGTGATTGTTTAACCGTTACAGGTAAGACCATGACTGAGAATCTTGCCAATGTACAACCCTACGAAGATGGCCAAGACATCATTCATGCACTCAATAATCCCATCAAGAAAGACAGCCATCTGGTTATCTTAAGAGGCAATCTTGCACCAACGGGAGCTGTTGCAAAAATTACTGGTAAGGAAGGACTTTCATTTACTGGTAATGCTCGTGTTTATCATTCTGAAGAACAGACATTAACGGCTATTTTGAATGGTGAAGTTGTCGCAGGCGATGTGATTGTTATTCGTTACGAAGGGCCTAAAGGCGGTCCAGGCATGAGAGAAATGCTAAGCCCTACTTCTGCTATTATGGGCAAAGGTTTAGGTGATGAAGTTGCACTGATAACCGATGGTCGTTTTTCTGGTGGCAGTCACGGTTTTGTTGTGGGTCATGTAACACCTGAAGCCTTTGAAGGAGGGCCTCTTGCCATCATAGAAAATGGCGATCAAATCACGATTGATGCTGATAACAAAGAAATTAGCGTTAAACTAAGTGATGAAGAAATTGCTGAGCGTCTGAAGCGCTGGAAACAGCCTGAGCCACGTTACACCAAAGGCTTACTGGCAAAATACGCGCATAATGTCAGCTCGGCGTCTGAAGGTGCTGTGACCGATAAATTCTGAGGCACATAAAAATGAGTCTTGCCAATCGCATTACACCCCGACTTGTTAGCCTGATTAGTTCAGACGAACTGCAATCGCTGCAAAGAAAACTGCGGGAATTTAATCGCAAACGGCAAGGCAGAACCCATGAAGTGCTTTTCTTCCACAAAGTTGATGACCCTTACAGCCATCTGTTGTTACAGATGTTGCAACAACTGATGAGCGATTTCGATATCAAGGTTAAGCCACATATCATTGGCACACTTGATACCAACATGTTTCCTGAGCCCGACATGCTTGCAGAGTGGTCACTAAAAGATGCTCGACTGCTTGCTGATGCTTTTTCACTACAGTTTCCAGACAACAACACACTTCCAGAAAAAACACTTTGTCAGCGCGCTGAAAAAATCCTGCTGAGCAATGAACAATCCGATAGCTTTCTCAAGTTTGCACTCGATGTAAATAATGCACTGTGGCAGGAAGGCGAACAGGCTATTGAAAAACTGGAACAGGAAGTCGGCAGGGTTAGCAATGAGCAACGCGAACACCTACTGAAAAAAAGCGAACACATTCTAAGAAAAAAAGGCCACTACCTTAGCGCTACACTTTTTTATGAAGGCGAATGGTATTGGGGTGTAGACCGCATCTATCATCTTGCACAAAGACTTTATGCTCTCAACATCAGCAAAAGTGCAGTTGACCTGAATAGCTATCGTTATCCGGCTACGCCTGTTGGACAATTCACAGCAAAACATCCCCTGGAATTCTTTTTTTCCTTTCGTAGCCCTTATTCCTATCTCGCCTGCCAACGCCTGAGCAGTATTAAGGAAAACTATCAACTCGATATTCAGGTAAAACCTGTATTACCCATGGTTATGCGCGGCTTGCCCGTACCGCGTTCAAAAAAAATGTATATTTTTCTGGATACCAAACGGGAGTGTAATCGTTACGGCATCCCCTTTGGACGCACAGTGGACCCACTCGGTGAAGGCGTCAATCGTTGCATGGCAATTCTGTACTATGCGCAACAACAGGAAAAAGCGCTCGAGTTCATCACAAGCGCCTCAAAAGGCATCTGGGCTGAAGGTGAAGATGTCACGCAGGATCAAGCTTTGCAGAGACTCACAGAACGAAGTGGTCTGGATTGGCATGAAGCCAGAACCTTTCTTAATCATAAGGACTGGGAAAAACAGGCTGAGGAAAATCGGCAAGCCATGTTCAACTTGGGTTTCTGGGGCGTTCCCTGTTTTCACTATGGCGCTCAGGCGTATTGGGGACAGGATAGACTCTGGGCCATCGAGCAACAGATCTCACGCGAATGATACGCGAATAAAATTCACGTGAGCCTTCAGGAAAAACACAAACAAAGTTTCATCAATACCCTCCTTCGCTGGTCTGTCTTTCTTGCCTTCCTTTTTTTTACTCTGTTAAGTGCTGTCTGGCTTGGTTTAAAAATCAGGCTTGCCAAGCACTTAAGCGCTCATCTGGATTTCCTGGCACTGCTCGACATCGTTCGCTCACATCTTGCACTGGATATTGCCCTCGCTATTTTATTATTCCTTAGTAGCAGAAGAACCCTTTCCAGTTCGGCGCGCTTTGCCAGCCTTTTGCTTTTTCTTCTCATGACATTTTATTTTTTGAAACTCACCGGGCTTTACGCCTATACCTACGATGCAACACCATGGAAAATGATTGAGTATGGCAGTTACCTACTGCAGGTTCCCTTTGCTAGCAACAGCCTAAGCCTATTTGCTTACTTATTACTTCCCTTCAGCTTACTCATTTTTATTAGCTATAAGCTGCTATCAAAAAGTGAACAGAATACTACTCAGGATTCCTATACCCGCCCTGCCCTGTTAACTGTTTTCGTTCTGATAACTATCGCCAGTATTCCACCCATACAAAAAGATTTTCTCTATAGCCTTGCCTATCACCCTTATATGTATAGTGTCTCTGGCGCCTTCAAAGAAGATAAACAAAACGAATTCAAGGAAAACAACATTACTGAAATCAACATGAAGAACAAAAACCAGAACACGCTGGAAGGTATTAATCTGGTTTTTGTGGTACTGGAATCTTTTTCAGATAGCACCGTAAACGCACGAGTAACGCCTGTGTTATCCGAACTGCGACAACAGTCGCTCAATTTCAGTCGTGCCTATTCCAATATTCCTCACACATCCAAGGCGCTGGTCAATATTTTTTGTGGTGAAGCTTACCTATCACCTTATCTTTACGAATCTATTTATGGCACAAAAGAAAACTGCCTTGCTCAATCCCTTAACAGAGACAGTGTTTTCTTTCAGGGAATCACAAAAACCTTTGAAAATCGTGAGGCGCTCGTGAACGCCATGGGCTTCAAGGATTTTTATTCTCTGGAATCTCTGGATAAAGAGGGATATGAAGCCGTTAATTATTTCTCATTTGAAGATGACATTGTCTTGCCCGCTTCTGAAACCTGGTTAGCAAATTTCCAAACAACTGATGAGATTAACAACAACATGCTCACAGTTTACTTAACAGGTATTACCCATCATAACTACCAGACACCCAGTGATTTCAAAAAACTGGAATATACAAGCCAGCACAATAAAAATGATTACCTCAATGCCGCTCATTATGTTGATCAATTTGTTGCAAAACTTTTACAACAATATCAACAGGCTGGGCTGATGAATAACACTCTGTTTATTTTTCTCGGCGATCATGGAGAAGGCTTTAACGACAAGCAGGCACTGATGCACAACAATAATCTTTTCCAATCGGGTCTGCATATACCGCTATTTATTTACAACCCCGCATTAATAAGAAGCCAAACCGTAAAAACACCCTTTAGCCAGAATCAACTCAAAGCGCTACTGCTCTCCTATGACACAGAGCAGCAAGGATTCACGATGCCATTGGATAAGGAAATTGTTATTTCTTCGTGCTGGTATATGGACTACTGTTATGCCATAACAAAACAGATTGGCGATGACATCTATAAGCTCATAGACGATAGAAGAAATAAACGCCAGCTTCTCTACAACCTGAGCAAAGATCCAGATGAAAGCTTGAATCAAATAGAGATGGAGACCGACATAGCACAACAGCTGATGAATGAATTAAGAACTGCCGTAGATAACAATCATTATCAATATAACAATTTCTTCTCATCCATGGATGAGCAATACACATCAAAAAAGGAAAAGACTTTTTCTGCCTTTGAATCAGTTACTCATTTCTAGATATGAAACTTCGCACCTTCCTAAAGTTTTCCTTGCTTGTCTCAGGTCTCTATATACTGATTATTATTGTTGGTCTCATTTTTAATGCCAATTACCTCCTGCTAGTAAGTATCAACGCACTTACCCCCATTACGATTGGCAATGCCAGCGATTTCGAGGTTAGTTATAAACCCTTATCTATTCGCTTTGAACAACTTGATTTTCAATACAGGTCAACGAACTTTGAAATTCATAAAGGCGATATATTTCTGGATAGTCACTATCTTGTTCCTTCACTCAGCAATATGCATTTTTCTGAACTCAAGGTTCAGGAATTACAAAGTGACAAAGCCTTAAAGCTGAAAGCTGGAAATTCATTAAACCTACGGGATTATTCACCATCCGCACTCTTTAATAATAATCAAGGTCTCGATATTTCTATCGACAAGCTCAGTTACCAGCAGCTGAATACACAAGCCATCAATATAAATCATGTTGTTTATGAAACCAGAACCGATGAAGAAGATCCCTATCTTTTTATCGCCCTAAGCTTGCCCGATTTCTATCAGCAGACGCTTGATATTGAAAGCCGAATTGAAAGTGGAAATCGCGCTCAACTCCATATTAGCAATAATGAAGGAACGGATATTAAGGCAAAGCTGACGTTT
>JBECKS010000232.1:0-38292 GCA_040235395.1 Pseudomonadales bacterium
ATTAGTTTTTTAGACATTTGGATATCCCCCAATTGATTTTTATTTTAGTCGCCTATCCAACAGCGAAACGTCTAAGAAGCTAACAAGAAGATTGTCATGACAAATCTGAGCTCTTGGTTGAATCTTGGTTTTGCGTTAAACAGTGCGGACTGTTTGCATACAAACAGGCTAGTTCAAGCCAATCAATTGGCTCCCCCTAACCATGCACAGATTATAGGGATATTTTATAAAAAAGCTAATGGAATCAGTCAGATTTTGGGCTTTTCTCAGCCCGCTTCTGCCTTTTTGCACCAAAATTGATTGATTGTTCAAAATTTGTACAATTTCAGCCTATATTGTGCACCAAACAAGTGAAATGCCCCATATCTTGTGCCTCAAGAAGTGGCTATCCCCAATTTCAGGGTTTTACAGAAAGGGTAAAAAATTCCTATTTTACGGCTTTAAATTTGGGTGCTCTGTTCTGCATATTGGCGGTCACCGCTTCAATCTGGTTCTCTTTTCCCATGACCTGTTTCTGAATCTCTGCTTCGAGAGCCATCGCTTCCTTGGGTGGAAGTCTCCATGCCTGTTCAATTAATTGTTTGTCGGCGCGAATGGCATCTGGCGATTTTGATGCAATTAATTCTGCCAGTTCAAACGCAGCCACCATGTGATCGCTAACAACTTTATTCACCAGACCAAGAGATTGCGCTTCTTCTGCTTCAACAATCCGTCCTGTGTAAGTGAGTTCCTTGGCAACAGCCATGCTGACAATGTTAGGCAGCGTTGCAAAAGCTGACATGTCTGGTACCAAACCCCATTTGATTTCCATAATGGAAAGTCTGGTATCTTCTCGTGCAATACGAATGTCGGCACCCATAGCAATCTGGAAACCGCCACCAAAGGCTGCGCCATGTAGAGCAGCAATCACAGGTACTTTTTGTTCACTCCAGACATAGCCAGGTTTCTGGAAAAAATTTGCATTTTCATTTTCCTTTGCAAAAAAACGTTCGCCGTTTTCACCTGCACCGCCGTTTGGTTCTGCCATGACAGACATAAAATCAAGACCAGCGCAAAATCCTTTGCCTTCGCCTGAAAGCACGATCACACGTATATCCTTGTTAGATTTTAAACTTTCACCCGCTTCGGAAATGGCTCGAAACATGTCGATGTTAAGGGCATTGTATTTGTCGGCACGATTCAGCCGTACATCTGCAATGCCGGATTCAGTGATGGAAATAGTGACAAGTTCGCTCATGAGAGAATTCCTTTTTTATACCTGAATTTTTATTGTGCATTAGCAGCAAGCAGGATATTTCGATAGGGTTCTGCTTTGCTGTGCTTACTCACTTCCTGCAATAGGGTAATACCCTGTGGTGATTTTGCATTGATGTTTCCGCCTGCTTCAATAAAAAAATCAACGAAGAGTTCAAAATATTCTGCAGGCATGCTGCGATAGGCTTTCTGCAAGCGATGAAAATCGACATCTTCATTCGCTGGTGCTTCGAGTTCTAGAAAACTTTTGATGCGATCCTCTGTGAGTACTTCATCAAGAATCTTGATTTTGTCTTTTTTCATGTGAAAAGCTTGTAAAAATGAGTGGAGGTTGAGGAACAGGATTTTACCGATTCGACTGTATCTTGCAAAGCAAGGCTTTTGCCTGTTAAGACATAAGCTTACAATGTAGCTTATAAATGACTAGCTCCGTTGTTTCTACGGCGTCGCCTAAAGCGCCTACTGCTGGTAAAAACATTCAAAAAGTACTCATTTATTCTATGTAAACTCCGTTTTTTTGAATGTTTTTGTAACCTACATGGATGTAGGAAATGCCAAAGGCTCGTCTGGAACGAGCCTGGCCCTTGTATAAACTACCTCGCTGACGTCATTTAGAATTTGCGGGAGCATATTTTATGAATACAAAGAGGTTGGAACAGTGAAACTGGCATTTCTAGGTTTGGGTGTGATGGGATTTCCCATGGCAGGGCATTTGTTGAAATCAGATGAGGCTGTTTGTGTCTTTAATCGAAACCCTGAACGCTCACAAGACTGGATGAATGCTTTTGGCTTGGAAGACGGCGCCAGTAGAGCGATGTCTATTGAAGAAGCTTGCCAGGATGTTGACATGATTTTCACCTGTGTTGGCAACGACAATGATTTAAGGGAAGTGATGTTGGGTGATAAGGGTGTGCTTGCCTCCGTAAAAGCAGGTGCCCTGATTTGTGACCACACTACCTCATCGGCGGCGCTTGCCAGGGAAATTCATGAACAGGCAAAACAGAAAAACATAGCGTTTCTTGATGCGCCTGTTTCTGGTGGCCAGAAAGGTGCGCAAGATGGCAAGCTTTCCATTATGGTAGGTGGTTCCATTGAAGCTTATGAGCGCGTGTTACCAAAGTTACAATGTTACGGTAAAACCATTGAGCGAATTGGTGAGAGCGGCACAGGTCAGCTTGCCAAGATGGTGAATCAGATTTGCATAGCAGGCGTGCTTGAAGGACTTTCTGAAGCATTATTTTTTGGACAAAAACTCGGGCTTGATCTTGAGAAAGTGCTCTCTGTGATTAGTGGAGGTGCAGCACAAAGTTGGCAGATGGATAACCGTGCTCATACCATGTTGCGCAACGAATTTGATTTTGGTTTTGCCGTTGACTGGATGCGTAAAGATTTAGCTTTTGTGATTGAAGAAGCGGAAAGAGCAGGCATAGAACTTGAGTTGGTAAAAAATGTTGATGGCTATTATTCAAGCGTACAGAAAGCAGGTGGTGGTCGTTGGGATACCTCGAGTTTGATTACACGCTTGCATGCACAAGAAAATAAAAAATAATTGAATTTAAAAAAAGAAATGAAACAACGTGAATTCCTGAGTGGAAGACCTGAATTTGAATGGTACTTGGTTTCGCCGGTTTATTGGCCGACATGGATTGCCTTGGGTTTCATGTGGCTGTTTGCACAATTACCTTTTAAGGTTCATTTAAAACTGGCGGGTGTAATTGCCTGGTTCATGTTTCGGTTTTCAAAAAGAAGAAAAGATATCGTTGAAACTAATCTGAAACTTTGTTTCCCAGAGAAAAGCGAAGAAGAAATTAAAGCGTTGGGAAAAGCACATTTTTTTTCTGCCGCCATGGCGCTTTTTGAAATGGGTATTACCTGGTGGTGGTCAAAAAAAAGATTCAGGAATATTTATCATATTGAAGGGCTTGAGCACCTTGAAAAATTACAGAGTGAAGGAAAAGGCGTTATTCTGATGTCCTGCCATTTTACTAATCTCGATATTGGCCCCGGCGCAGTTGCCCATTATTTTCCTGTGGATGCTTTATTTCGCATGCATAAGAATCACGCTCTTGATTATGTGCAAACCAGAGGACGTTGCAGTAATAATCCGGAAACTCAATTTATTGCCCGTGAAAATGTTAAGGACATGATTGCCGCTTTACGCAAAGGAAGGATTGTGTGGCATGCGCCCGATCAGGATTTTGGAAAGAAGGGCAGGGATCAGAGTGTTTTTGTAAAACTGTTTAATGTGCCTGCTGCAACCATTGCAACCACTTCACGTATTGCCAAAGCAGGTCGTGCTGCGGTTGTGCCTTTAACACAAAAACGACTTGAAGATGGCTCTGGTTATCTGGTGAAGATTCATCCGCCAGTAGAAGGTTTTCCTGCAGCAACAGATGAAGAAGATGCACAGTTGCTCATCGAGATGGTTGAAAAAGCCATTCTTGATGCGCCAGACCAGTATATGTGGATGCATCGACGATTTAAGACGAGGCCGGAGGGAGAGGCATCTTTTTATAAAAAGAAAAGGAATTACTAGTGCAGCGCAGGAGCAGTTGTCTAGAAATCTAAAGCAGATTCCTGCATTTCTTCGAATGTTCGGAATGACAACAGGGTTTATTAGCCTTCCAGTTTCTTTTTCGCTTCGCTACCTGAACCCATAAGAATCGCAATCCATTTGGTTTCTTCGTTATGTTCAAGTGCGAGCTTGAGAATCATGGTGAGTGGTATCGATAAAAGCATGCCGACAGGACCAAGCATGGCACCCCAGAAAACCAAGGACATAAAAACAACGAGCGTGGAAAGACCAAGCCCTTGTCCCATGAATCGGGGTTCAAGAAAATTTCCAATCACGGTATTCACGCCAAGATAAAGCATTGCTGTCATAAAGGCCCCGCCAGGACCAATCTGTATCAGTGCGAGTAACACTGCGGGAATCGCTGCAAGGATGCTACCGATATTGGGAATAAAATTTAACAGGAAAGCAACAAGCCCCCAAAGGATGGCATGATTAACACCAATCATGAGCAAACCAACGGAAACAACAAAACCTGTTGCAAGGCTGATAACCGTTTTAATCGCAAGATAGTTATTTACGCTCGTCATAAAACGTTCGAAACTTTCAATGGATTCATCACTGTTGTTAAAAGCCAGATGAATCTTATGTTTGAAACCTGAAGCTTCGAGAAGGATAAAAACAACGGTAAGGGAAATCAGGAACATATTAGTGAGTGCAGCACTGAGTTTTTTCAATGTGTTTGCCGCGAACGTCATGGCAATATCGGGTTTGATGAATTCGCGCAAATCCTTTGCAGGTAATTCAAGCCCCATATTCTGCAACACGGTATAGAAATCACCGGTCTTCACTTCAAGTTGATTCTGGTAGACGGGTAGTTGAACGATAAAGTCATTCATGGATGCGCCGACAAAGGCAGCAAGTAAGGTTGCGCCAATGAGAAGTAATGTCAGCACTATCACAACAGCAAGTGTTGGATGCACGCCTTTATTAATCAGGAAGCGTTGAGGTGGCGTGCAAAGAATCGCGATGAAAATCGCAAGCAGAAAAGGAATAATGATAAAAGCGGCGTAATGGATTCCCGTGACGATAATGATGAAGGAAGCCAGTATGATCATGATGTTCATACTGACATGATTCTTTCTTCTGGAAATCACATTACACGCTCACTTATTCATGCGATGGCTGAGTTACCTAACTCACCATCATTAAGATTCTCAACAGGATTTTCGACAGATTCATCTGCTGCTTCATATAAATCTGATTCTGCAATGATTTCAAGAATCGGGTGGTTTTTTGTATTGAGCTCGCATTCAATCACGCGAGCCCTGACGTTAACATCCTTAATGGTGATATCAATCAGCTGATTGAGTGCTTCATCCTTGTATTTGCCGAAAAAAATCTGGCTAGCGTCTTTTCCGCTTAACCATTCCCCATGTTTGCTGAAGTAATGACCTTGGTCGCTCTGTACAACAAATACTTTACTCATAGCGATTGCTGACTCCTTTTCTTGTTTAGGATGGTTTATGAAATTTTTCTAGCCAGTCTTTTACGGCTGGCCCTGTGCCTATTTCCCAGGGAATAAGTTCATCGGGTTTAACGGCTTTTAATTCTGCAATTTCCTCGTTTCTGAAAACCCGGCCTTCGGTTTTCACATGATAGACAATCAGTAGTTGATTCGCCTGAAAGAATGAATAATTACCGATGAAAGTGCACTCCGTTGCATCAAGACTGATTTCTTCCTTTATTTCCCGGATGATGCCTTCCTCAGGGGTTTCCCCTTTTTCCAGAAAGCCTGTGATTAATCCAAACATGCCTTCAGGCCAACCGCTGTTGCGAGCAAGTAGAATATCGCCACGCCATTCAACAATTGCTGCAACCACAGGAGTAGGATTGTTCCAGAAAATAAAATCACAATCAGGCTGACTGCATACGAGGCGAGGAACCTCATCGATTTCCTTGCTACTTAAGGGATTGGCACATTGAGGACAATATTTCATATGTGTTCTCTTGTTATAGCGAAATTTAAAATTTTGCTGAAAAGCTGCTGCATTATAGCGCAAAAACTTTTTCAAAAAACATCAAAAACTATTTTTTTGCCAAGCTGTTATCAGGATTTTGAACGCGGGTATTTTGATTCTGGGTGCTGGTGTTTTGTTCTTCAAGCTGGGTATTTTGTTCCTGATTGTGGATGTTCAGTTCCTGAGTGCTAGCGGTTTGCATTTTTTGTGTTAACACATAGGAAACGGGAACAAGTTGATAACCCTGTTCAGCGAGTTTTGGAATGGCTTTTTCAAGATAACTGACAGTGCTGGGATAGGGATGACCAATAGCAAGGGCAAAACCGGTTTTCCTGCTAATTTTCAGGGTTTTCTGGAAAGCCTGATCAACATATTCCTGCGTTTGTTCGTTATCAAGGAATACATGCCTTGATAGTGTGGGAATGCTGTATTGTCTTGCCAGTTGGCCGGCAACGGAATTTGGCGTGGTACGACTGTCTACAAAAAAGAGATTATTTTTCTGTACAACCTGCATTACCCAATTCATGGCTTCATCGTTCTGGGTAAGAAGACTACCCATATGATTGTTGACGCCAATGACATGGGGAATTGAATTGATACTATCCTGTAGCACCAGTTCGAATTCCTCTTTGCTGAGATTTTGAGTGAGCGCGCCTTCACCAAGCCTTCTATGATGTTTGCTTTCCATGGGTGCATGCAACATGACATCCTTACTCTGTTCATAGGCGAATTGCGCAACGCTTTTGCTATAAGGTGTGTGGGGAAGAACCGCAAGGGTTACGGCGCCGGGTAAATTTGCAGCCCGCATGTCGAGCGCTTCCTGGTTACCAATGTCATCAATAATGATGGCGATGATGCCAATGGGTTTTGTTTTCATCATTGGAAACTGTTTGTTGCCAGGGATGTAGGGAGCTCTGTCTTTCGTTATTTCTACTACTTCTTCTGTTGATGTGTTGATGTTGGAAATAGTTTCGTAGTTAATAGGTTCTGGTTCGATGGATGCCGTAGCGTCATCAATATCAGGTCGCGAAGCCTTCAGTTCCTGATGCGCACGTTGTTGTAGCTTCAGGTAATACTCGAAACTGGATAGCTGCTTTGATGATTTTGCCTGAGCAAAAGAACTGGCAATGATGATGAATAGAAAAGCGCAAGGGAAAAACAGGGCTTGGTAGCTAAAGCTAGTTCGAAGCCTGCTGTTTTTCGTAGTTATTTGCACTTTTTTATTTGAGGTTCTTAACTATTTTAATGGATTTAAGGAGCGTGAGTGCCTGATATAACTGATAGTCAGTTTCAGCTAGAGGTTTCTCTTCCTCAGCTGTTTTTGTTTTGAAAGAAGCCTTGAGTTTTTCAGTTGCAGAGGCTTCCTTGCTGCCATTTTCAAGATGGCGGTCGAGATCAGCTTCCTTGAAGTAGTCATCACCAGATCGCAAGGTGGTTAGCTTCGCCATCTCCACTTCGATATCAGGAATGATACCTTCAGCCTGAATAGATCTGCCTGAAGGCGTGTAATAACGTGCTGTTGTAAGTTTTAGCGCATGGTCCTTGTCGATGCCAATGACGTTCTGCACAGAACCTTTTCCAAAGGTGGTGGTTCCCATGATGATGGCGCGTTTATGATCCTGCAGTGCACCCGCAACAATTTCAGACGCCGACGCGGAGCCGCCATTTACCAACACAACGAGAGGTATGTTATTGGTTTGGTCGCCGGTGCTTGCTTTAAAGTGTTTTTCGGATTCCTTGTCTCTTCCTTTAATGGAAACCACTTCGCCGCCGTCTAGGAAAAGATCGCTTACGGCTACAGATGCGTCGAGTAATCCGCCAGGGTTATTTCTCAGGTCAAGAACCAGTCCGTCTAGTTGGTTGTCATTTTCCTTGAGGATGTCCTTAAAGGCTGATTTAAGGTCACTACCTGTATCCACCTGGAAGTTTGAAATTCTCAGATAGCCATAACCTTTCTCAAGTGTTTTCTTCTTCACGCTTTTAACTTTAATGATGTCGCGCGTGAGTGTTAATTCAATGGGTTTGCTTTCGCCCTCACGGATGATGGTGATGGTGATTTTTGTTCGTGGTTTGCCACGCATCAAATCAACGGCTTCGTTCAATGTCATTCCATAAACATTCTTGTCGTCGAGTTTTACAATCAGGTCGCCAGCCTTCACGCCAGCTTCATCAGCAGGCGTGTCATCGATGGGTGAAACAACTTTCACATAACCTTCTTCCATACTGACAACAATGCCAAGCCCACCAAACTCTCCTGAAGTGCTGACTTTTAATTCTTCATAAGCTTCGGGACCAAGATAGGCAGAGTGAGGGTCAAGTTTTGACAACATGCCTGAGATGGCATTTTCCAGTAAGACCTTATCGTCAACGGGTTCCACATAGGAAGTCTTGATTTGGTTGAAGATATCAACAAAAAGTCGCATCTCGTTGACAGGCAGTGTTTGCTGATTGTTTCGATCAGCAGCTACATAACTCATAGCGCCTATGCAGACACCTAGCACAAGACTAACAGCTGAAGTGAAATAAATATTTTTGCCCAGGCGCATCAGGGTCTCCCATAAAGTAGTCGTTGAATTTTCCAGTGGGTCGGAAGTCATATTGTTCTTGTTGGCATCTTTACCTTGATGTCTTATAAAAAGAATGTAGAAAAAATCGCCGCCCTGAAAGCGATGAAAATAGCTTAATCGGTAGCTTTAACCTTAACGGGGAAAAGCATGCAAGTAAACAGCTCTTGTATGCTTATACCTTGGCTTCAATCCTAACAATGACTGCAATGTAGTACTAACGTTGCAACCAGTTTTTTGGATTAATTGGGTCGCCATCTTTTCTTAATTCAAAATAAAGGCCAGCGTTATATTGACCACCACTATTGCCAACAGTTCCCAACACTTCGCCAGTTTGAATCCAGTCACCTACTTCTTTATAGAGACTGGCATTGTGTCCATAAAGACTGAGATAACCATCACTATGATCCACAATAATGAGCAAACCATAGCCTCGTATCCAGTCTGAGAACACAATACGGCCGTCATGAATCGCAGTTACGTTTTCATTGATTGGTGCCTCAATGAACCAGCCATTCCATTTCAACAAACCTTCAGCGCGCTGAGTGCCAAAACTGTGCGTGACTTTGCCACCCTTTACAGGAAAAGGAAGTTTTCCTTTCTGTTTGTTTATGGGAACATGCGCAAGTTTACTGGGGATGTCTGCCCAGATTCCCTTGAGTGAGCTAAGTAATTTGCTCAGTCGGCTCTGGTCTTCCTTGAGATTCTTGAGTTTCTGGTCATTATTCTTGATGCTGGCATTGATGTCCTCTAGAAGCTCGCTTCGGTCACTTTGTTTTTTCTCAAGGGACTTTGCTTCTTTTTCAATCTTGAGATCAATTTCCTTTAGCGCTTCAAGCTCGGTTTCGATGGCAAGGCGTTTATTATTGATTTCCTTGATGGTGTTCTGGAATTCCACAATGCGCGCAAGCCGCGCTTCAGAATAATAGTCATAGTATTTCAAGAGTCTTGCCAGTTCTTCAGGGTTTTCCTGATTCAGGAGTAATTTAATTTTTTCCTGACGACCCAGTTTGTAAATGGATTGCAAATCCTGTTTCAGCGCGCGTTGTTGTTCCTGGTTTTTTTTGTCGAGTGCCTGTTCTTCTTTTTTTAGTGCATCGATTTTTTTCTTAACATCAGCCTGTTCTTTTTTTAGCTGTTTAGACTGCTTGTAAAGTGAAGAAAGGTCTTTTTCAATTTTTTTCAGAGAAGCCTGTTCACTTTTTTGTGAGCTTTTATCTTTGCTTAACTGTTTCTGGAGTGACTGGATTTCAGAAGTAACCTTGTCGAGTTGATCCTCGGTCATTTTTACTTTTTCTTCATTGCTTTCTGAATAGGCAAGCACAGATAGCAGTAGCGAAAAGCTGAAAACAAAAATAGAGAGCGTTCTGAACAATACGACGGAAGATAGCCTGCTGTCTTGATAATGTCTGCTAATGAATAATGCCTGTAAGCAATTTACTTTCATGAATGAGTATCAACTAGAACTCAATGAGGGATTTTCCCGTCATGTCCTTTGGAATATCGATGTTCATGATACTCAACATGGTGGGCGCAACATCAGAAAGAAGACCATTATTTTTAAGCTGTGCTTTCCTTCCGATATAGATTAACGGTACAGGTTCACAGGTGTGCGAAGTAAGGGCTTGATGTGAATGATGGTCTACCATCTGTTCCAGATTGCCATGATCTGCAGTGATAAGACATTCACCACCTACTTTTTCAAGGGAGCTTTTTATTTTTCCAAGACAGACATCCACTGTTTCAGCAGCTTTAATGGCTGCTTCAAGTTTTCCTGTATGACCAACCATGTCACCGTTGGCAAAATTACAGACGATGAAGTCGTATTCGCAACTTTCGATAGCTTCGCATAATTTATCAGTCAGTTCGTAAGCTGACATTTCAGGCTGCAAATCATAAGTAGCAACTTTGGGTGAAGGAATCAGTTCTCGTTTTTCACCCGGGTAAAGTGCTTCCTGCCCGCCACTGAAGAAAAAAGTAACGTGTGCATATTTTTCTGTTTCTGCAATGCGTAATTGTGTTTTTCCCAAATCAGAAAGATATTCACCAAGATCATTTGAGATCTGGAGTGGAGGATAGGCACAAGAAGCTTTGATGTTGTCGGCATACTGAGTAAGCATGACAAAATTGTCAGGGTTGATGCGTTTTTCTCTGTTGAATCCGGAAAAATCTTCATCTACAAGCGCTCGGGTTAATTGTCTTGCCCGGTCAGCACGGAAGTTCATGAAAAGCACGGAGTCGTTTTCGTTAATGCTTATTTTCTGCCCTTGATATTGAATGCTGCTGGCTTTGACAAACTCATCATTTTCATCGCGTGCATAAGCAGCCTGTAAAGCACTTTGCGCATCTTCAAACACATAGTCTGCTTCAGCGTTGGTGAGTAAACGGTAGGCAGGTTCAACGCGTTCCCAGCGCTGGTCGCGATCCATGGCGTAATAACGACCAACAATTGAAGCAATGAAGCCGCAACCCGCTTCTTTCAGTTTTTTATCAAAACGGATCAGGCTAAGTTCTGCAGAACGTGGTGGTGTGTCTCGCCCATCCAGGAAGGCATGCAGATAGACAAGTTTGCAACCTTGCTGCAGTGCCAGGTCAATAGCCGCTTCAATCTGGTTTTCATGACTGTGTACACCGCCTTCCGACAGCAATCCGATAATGTGAAAACTGCCATTTCTCTGAGCACAGTTTTTTGCCTGCTGTGTGAGCACAGGATTGGTGAAAAAGTCTCCATCCTTGATGTCTTTATCGATACGGGTAAGGTCCTGGTAAACCACTCTTCCTGCACCAAGATTCATGTGACCCACTTCAGAATTACCCATTTGACCATCGGGGAGACCAACATCTTCGCCTGAACCCGATATCAGGGTTCGCGGTTGTTCGGCCCAGAGCTTGTCCCAGTTGGGTGTGTTGGCGAGGGCAATGGCATTGGCGTCGCGTTCTTCGCGATAGCCCCAGCCATCAAGAATAATCAGTACGTGAGGTTTCTTTTTTGCAGGGTTTTGTTGGCTATTTTGTGCGGTCATTGTCAGCTTGCATGAAAACAGAATGGAAGCTGCGCATTTTACCTTAATTTTTGCGGCTGACCTACTGAGCGAGGAAGCAAGTGTCGCTATTCATTTCGGAAGCCTTGCATTGGAAGCCCTGCAAGTTTTTCCATGTTCAGGTAATAGTGTATATACTCAGCCTCCTGCTGGCTTGGGCGCTTTCCTGTTATTTATCAGGCGTTGTTTCCCGGGAATTAAAGCAAGCGTTAGCAAAAGTAAGAAAGTCTCAAAGAATCAATGAAAACCGGAACGTATAAAGTGGATGCATCGTGGAACAGGCAATTGAATTTTCAATAAACCATTGGCCCTTGGTAGGCTCTTTTGTTGTGTTGCTGGCGCTTGCCTTGCACATGGAGTTTAACAAAGGCGGTGCCGCCTTAAGTGTGCATGAAGTAACCATCAAGATTAATAACGAAGATGCGCGGGTTATCGATATCAGGGAAGCCAAGGAATTCAAGGATGGACATATTGTTGATGCCATCAATGTGCCTTTGGTAAAGCTGGATAGTGAAATCAAGAATTTGAATAAGTACAAGGAAAAGCCCCTGATTGTGGTTTGCCAGATGGGTCAGCAATCGGGTCAGGCAGTGCTTAAGTTGCAGGCGGCAGGATTTGAAAAGGTATTCAAACTTTCAGGCGGCATGTCAGGTTGGCGCACAGAAAAATTGCCCGTCATAAAATCCTGAAATGCGTTTTAACATTAATTAGGAAGCAAGCATGTCTGATACCAATCTCAAAAGTCGACACATCATCATGCAACGTGTGTTTGTAAAGGATGTTTCCTTTGAAGCGCCGAATTTTATCAAGACTATGTCGAGTGACTGGACACCAGAAACCCATCTCGACATGAATACAAGAGTTTCTCGTCTTGAAGAAAAAACCTTTGAAGTTGTGTTAAGCCTGACTTTAACCGTTAAGAACGGTGGCGACACGGCATACCTTTGCGAAGTGCAGCAGGCAGGTATTTTTCTTGTTGAACAGGCAGGCGGCGAAGAATTAAAAAAATTACTAAGCTGCGATGCCCCCGAGATGCTTTTTCCTTATGGCAGGGAAGTGATTGGTTCCCTGATTAGCAAGGGCGGTTTTCCTTCGCTATTACTTGCACCCGTGGATTTTGAGTTGCTTTATCAATCTGCACGGGTTGAGCAGGGTAAAGCAGCTGAATAAGTTTTTTTGAATTTAAAAATATTTCTTGCTAACGCATTTCTGGAAAGTCTGACTGCCTTAGGGCTTCAAAAAGGATAATCGCTACAGCATTTGAAAGATTCAGGCTTCGACTTTCTTTTTTCATTGGGATGCGAATGTTGTTCTTTTCACCAAGCCCATCGCGAATTTCCTGACTCAGCCCGCGTGTTTCTGGTCCAAATAAAAAAGCATCACCTGCCTGATAACTAAGTTGGTTATATCCATGCTTTGCTTTAGTAGTGCATGCGAACATGCGTTCCTTGTTGATGCCGCTGTTATCAAGGAAATCCTGGTAGTTAAGATAACGACGCACTTGCGCCCATTCCTTATAATCCAGCCCTGCGCGGCGCATACGTTTGTCATCCATTTCAAACCCAAGGGGTTCAATCAGATGTAGATGGGCACCGCTGTTAGCGCAAAGCCGAATGATGTTGCCGGTGTTGGGCGGAATTTCTGGTTCGAATAGTACGATATGAAACATTGAGCAACAAAGAAGAGGCTAACTTGAGTTTAGAGTTTCTCACAAGTCAGCCGAGTTCACGATGTTTACTCTTTGTTAATGAATGGAAAGTTCTTTCAGTTTTCTGGTTAAGGTATTTCTGCCCCAACCAAGCAGTTCTGCTGCTTCACGTTTTCGCCCACCCGTATGCTTGAGCGCACTTTCAATCATGATTTTTTCGAAGGCAGGAACAGCCGTGTCGAGAATATTATGGTCGCCACGCTTCAAGGCTTCTTCTGCCCACATATAAAGTTGGCTGGTCCAGTCACGAGCATTGGTAGGATTGGTAGCTTCCTGTTCCCGCAATTCGGGTGGCAGGTCATTGATATGAATTTCCCGCCCTGATGCCATCACTGTTAACCAACGGCACATGTTTTCCAGTTGCCTGACATTGCCAGGCCATTCCAGTTTGCTGATGTATTCTTCGCATTCTGGTTTGAGTACTTTTGGATCTGAATTAAGTTCCTGTGCCGCCAGTCTTAAAAAGTGTCGAGCAAGTTGAGGAATATCTTCGCGTCGTTCTGCAAGACTGGGGATGTGGATACGAATGACATTCAGTCGATGAAAAAGGTCTTCGCGGAATTTTCCAGAACGCACGAGCCCTTCAAGGTTCTGGTGAGTGGCTGCAATAACACGCACATCGGCATGCACAGGTGTATGACCACCTACGCGATAGAATTCGCCATCGGCAAGCACACGCAATAATCGTGTTTGGGTATCGATAGGCATGTCACCAATTTCATCAAGGAAAAGTGTTCCACCTTTTGCCTGTTCAAAGCGTCCTTGACGTTGACCCGAAGCACCCGTAAATGCACCTTTCTCGTGACCAAAAAGTTCTGATTCAACTAAATCCTTTGGAATCGCTGCCATGTTGAGTGCAATAAACGGTTTGCTGGAGCGCGGACTGTGTTTATGCAAGGCATGGGCAACCAACTCCTTACCCGTGCCGGATTGCCCGTTAATGAGCACAGTGATGTTGGATTGAGATAATCTTCCGATGGCTCTGAACACTTCCTGCATGGCAGGTGCTTCACCAATAATTTCCGGAAGATCTGAGTTGGAATCACCAAGGTTTTCAACGCTATTCTGTTCGCGATGAGCAATGGCGCGGTGGATTAACTCCATGGCTTCATCGATGTCAAAAGGCTTGGGCAGGTATTCGAAAGCGCCGCCTTGGTAGGAGGAAACTGCACTATCAAGATCAGAATGTGCAGTCATGATAATCACAGGGATATCAGGGTAGACTTCATTAATCTGTGACATCAGCTCAAGACCATCGATGCCTGGCATGCGCACGTCGGTAATCACCACATCAGGTTGGCCTTTACCAAGACTGCGAACTACGTTTTCTCCACTATCAAAACATTTGGCTTTCATGCCTTGCTGGGTAATGGTTTTTTCCAGAACCCAGCGTATTGATTTGTCATCATCAATGACCCAGATAGTTTTTGCTCTACTTGTGTTCATGTCTCACATTCTCTTTGATTTCTGTTTCAATTTTTTCAATAGGTAGTAACAGGCTGAAGATGGTTTCTCCCGGTTGACTCTGGCATTCAATCAAACCATCAAACTGGTTGATGATGGATTGAGCAATGGAAAGACCAAGCCCCGTTCCTTGTGCCCGCCCGCTTACCATGGGGTAAAACAGGGTTTCCTTAATACTTTCAGGTATGCCTGGGCCGTTATCGACGAAATCAATTTTCGCCACCATGCGATGTCTTTTTGAAGCAATGGTGAACTGACGCAGGATTCGTGTCCGGATAATGATTTGTGGTTCCCTAACTTCACTTTCCAACAGGGCTTCGCAGGCGTTGCCGAGGATGTTCAGCGCTGCCTGAATAAGTTGCTCCTTGTCTACATTGATATCGGGAATACTTGGATCGTAGTCCCTGATGATTTCGATACGTTGATTGGTACTGGCTTCTGATACGTGGCAAATGTGCTCCAGCACTTCGTGTACATTGATAGATTCGATGTTGGGTGGTTTTCTTGGACCAAGCATTCGGTCAACCAGATTTCTCAAGCGGTCAGCTTCTGAAATCACCACATCAATGTATTCACGCTGGTCTTCGCTATCGAGCTCCCTTGCCAGCAATTGCGCAGCTCCCTTAATGCCACCCAGTGGATTCTTGACTTCATGAGCCATACCTCTGAGCAATGCTTTGGTAGCTTGCTGGTTGCTGAGCAGGGCTTCATCTCGACTAATCTTGAGCAGTCGATCAAGAGCCTGAAACTCCAGAATGAGCAGGGTGGGCTGTTGCGGTTCCTGAATGACTGCCACAGAGTAATTCACCGTGAGTTGCTCATGACCCTGACTCATGGTGTTGCAGTGAATGGTGATTTCCCTTTTGGTGAAGGGGTGGCGATTTTCCAGAGCATGAATAAGTTCGTCGCGAGTCTCACTGTCTTCATAAAAGAGACTGGACACATCCTGCTCACAAATACTTTTACTACTGGTTTCAAACAGTATTTCTGCCGCCGGGTTCAAGTAAGCAATCGTTAACTTACTATTGAGAACGACAATGGACGTCGATAGATTATCGAGTATGCGCTTTTGAAGGTTTGCGTTGAACATCAGGGACTCGAATCGTTGTGTGTTTTCACCAGCAAATATAGTCATCAGGAAATCTGCCCAGCCATTTGCAAGAATATTTGCAAGAAGCGCACCATTTTTGCCAGTTTCCATAGATAGGCACGCAAAAAGCGCGATTTCTTAATGGGCACTGGTAAAAAGATAAAATGGACAGATTTTTCAACTCATAAAATGCACTATATTGGTGCGATCCATAATTTCAAGAGAAATTTCCTGAATTGGGGAAGCTTTTTTGTGGGGCAAAAAAAAGCCCACATAAGGTGGGCTTTTTTCAAATGCTAAAAAGAGATTAGCAAGACCAGTAGATTAGCAAGAGTAGTACATGTCGAACTCAGCTGGGTGAGTTGCCATGTTAATGCGATCAACCTCTTCCTGTTTCAGTGCAATGTATCCGTCAATCATATCATCTGAGAATACACCGCCAGCCGTTAGGAAAGCTCTGTCAGCATCCAGTGCATCCAGCGCCTGTTTAAGGCTTGAAGCAACAGTTGGAATGGCTTTTTCCTCTTCTGGTGGTAAGTCATAAAGATCCTTGGTGGCAGGGTCGCCAGGGTGGATTTTATTTTTAATACCATCAAGGCCAGCCATTAACATGGCCGAGAACGCCAGGTAGGGGTTAGCTGTTGGATCTGGGAAACGAACTTCGATACGACGAGCACGATCAGAGTTAACCCAGGGGATACGAATGGATGCAGAACGGTTTCTAGCAGAGTAGGCAAGCATTACCGGTGCTTCAAAACCTGGTACCAGACGCTTATAGCTATTGGTTGAAGCGTTAGTAAAAGCATTCACTGCTCGCGCGTGCTTGATGATACCACCAATGTAGAACAGCGCAGTTTCAGAAAGGTTTGCGTAACCGTCACCAGCAAAGGTATTGGTTTTACCTTTTGCAATGGATTGGTGAACGTGCATACCAGAACCGTTGTCACCAACGAGTGGCTTAGGCATGAAGGTCGCAGTTTTGCCATAAGCGTGAGCTACATTGTGAACGCAGTATTTCAGAATCTGAACTTCATCAGCTTTCTTGACCAGGGTGTTGAACATAACACCGATTTCGTTTTGACAGGCAGTTGCCACTTCATGGTGATGTACTTCCACAGGCAAGCCCATTGCTTCCATTGCAGAACACATGGCAGCACGAAGGTCGTGTGCTGAATCCACCGGAGGAACAGGGAAGTAACCGCCTTTTACTTTAGGACGGTGAGCCATGTTGCCACCTTCAAAAGATTTGTTTGAAGACCATGCCGCTTCTTCTGAATTGATTTCGTAGCTGGCACCACCCATTTCAGTTTTCCATTTAACGTCGTCAAAAATGAAGAACTCAGGCTCTGGACCAAAGAAAGCGGTGTCACCGATACCTGTAGAAGCCAAATAAGCTTCAGCACGTTTTGCAATGCTGCGTGGGTCACGCTCATAACCTTGCATGGTGTCTGGCTCGATGATGTCGCAACGGATAATGACCGTTTCTTCATCAGTGAAAGGGTCAAGCACGGCAGTGCTGTCATCAGGCATAAGGATCATGTCAGATGCGTTAATGCCTTTCCAACCAGCAATTGAAGAGCCATCAAACATTTGACCATTTGCAAAGAAATCCTTGTCAACTGCTTTTGATGGAATGGTTACGTGTTGTTCTTTACCTTTTGTGTCAGTGAAACGTAGATCTACCCATCTCGCTTCGCTGTCTTTAATGAGTTTTAGGCTGTTGTCAGACATTATGCATACTCCTCTGGGGGTTTGGTTGCCTAATTCGATGTACTTTTGTTGACTTGTTAGTTTTCTAGTTGGTCAACGGTTTGCCTTAGAGGAAGCGGTTCGCAATCGTCAGGTTGAGACTTTTTTTTGAGAAAAATCATCCTTAAACAGACTGGGCGAAACCAGAAAAAGACTCCCTAAAGGCAGAGCAATATATGCCATTATTTTTATGATTGAAAGACTGGTCTGAGAGAACGCCGTTCAATTTGAAAGCCTTGCTCCAATCCCTTTCTCTAGAGTGCTACACTTTGGAAAAATCCAATTGTCGCCAAGCCATGCAAAGATATAAGGAACCCGCCGAAACCTTTAGTCAGGTCTATCTTGAAGATACTGACAAGCCCTTGCCGGAAATATTGAACCCAAATACGCGATACGTTTTCCACAGCACGATTGCCAAGGGTGGTAAATCAATTATTCATGCTTATAAAGATATGCATTTGAACAGGGTGGTGGCATACAAAACGCTTCGCCCTGAGTTTGCTAACGATGAAGTTGAAAATATCAGGCTCTTACGTGAAGCCAGAATCACAGCGATGTTGCAGCATCCAAACACCTTACCCATCTACGAGATTGGTCGAGATAACAAAGGGAATTGTTATTTCACTATGAAGCTTGTGCATGGTTATACCTTGCGCGAGGTTTTGAATTTTCATGAACGCTACGCATTAAGGCAGCTTATTACGGTTATCCTGCAAGTGTCGCATGCATTGGCAAGTGCTCATGAACTGGGTGTGGTGCACAGGGATATCAAACCTGAAAATATATTGATTGGCCCTTACCGTGAAGTGTTGTTAATGGATTGGGGCTTGGCAAAAGTCTGGAGCAAGCAGAGCGATAAGGCGATTCAGTTGCCAGAGTCGGGAAGTGCAATTCAGGCAGAAAAATCCATGACGGGTTTTGGCAAACTGCAAGGTTCAGTTTGCTACATGTCTCCTGAACAAATAAAACGAGACCCTGCCATCTCATTCAGTACAGATATTTATAGTTTGGGCGCGGTGCTTTACGAAGTCTTGACGGGTCAGCCACCCTTTGATGGTGATCAACTGCATGAGATATTGGAACGTGTGGAAAATCAGGAGCCAGAGAGGCCTTCCAAGGTGGGAAAATTTCCAATCCCTAAATATCTTGAGCACTTATCCATGAAGTGCCTTAAAAAGGATCCGGCAGATAGACCGCAATCAGTAAAGGAAATCATCAGAGCATTGGAGCAGTTTGTTTAAGTAGAAATAAAAAAGCCAGTGCGACTTACTCGCACTGGCTTTTTTATACTGATAACCAGAGAGCGTTAAACTTTTTTAAGCTAATGCTGCTTTGGTTACCTTGATGTTAATGGCCGCCACCTTGTAAGGATCAGCATTTGATGCTGGGCGACGATCTTCGAGTCGACCTTTCCAGCCATCTTCAACAGTGCCGATTGGAATACGGATTGACGCACCACGGTCAGAAACACCGTAGCTGTATTGGTCAATTGATTGAGTTTCGTGTTTACCAGTAAGGCGTTGATCGTTGTGAGCGCCATACACGGCAATACACTCTGAAACATATTTCCCGAATTCATCGCAAATCTTGGTGAACACGGCTTCGTCACCTGCTTCTCGCATTACACCGTTAGAGAAGTTGGAATGCATACCGGAACCGTTCCAGTCTGTGTCGCCGAGAGGTTTCGGATGCCAGTCAACCGCCAGGTCATATTTTTCTGCGGTACGTTCAAGAAGGTAGCGAGCCAACCAGATTTCGTCTCCGGCTCTTGCTGCACCTTTTGCGAAAATCTGGAATTCCCACTGACCAGCTGCCACTTCGGCATTGATACCTTCAACGTTAAGGCCGGCTTCCAGACAAAGATCCAGATGTTCTTCAATCAGGTCACGGCAGTAAGCGTTACGGGCACCTACTGAACAGTAGTAAGGGCCTTGTGGTGGAGGATATCCGCCAGCAGGGAATCCTGGTGGCAGGTTGGTTTCAGGATCCCACAGGAAGTATTCCTGTTCGAAACCGAACCAGAAATCATCATCATCATCTTCGATAGTTGCCCGTCCGTTAGATTCGTGTGGTGTGCCATCGGCATTTAGTACCTCTGTCATTACCAGATAGGCATTTGCACGAGCCGGGTCGGGAATAACCATAACGGGCTTTAACAAACAATCAGATGCGTTACCTTCAGCCTGTTCGGTCGAGCTACCATCAAATGACCACATGGGGCAGTCTTCCAATTTTCCGCTAAAGTCTTTGCGAACCATTGTCTTGCTGCGCAGACTTTGGGTGGGTTTGTAGCCATCAAGCCATATATATTCCAGTTTTGATTTCATAGGTTTCTTTCTCCACAAAGCTAAAGTGCCACGTAGTAGTGTGCATGTTACGTGACAACTTATTGGTTTATTTCTAAAAAGATTAAGCAGAATGTTTTTAGTAGGTTACGAGATACGGCTACACACTATATTTTGATTTTCGTAAGACTCTGTGAAGGTCTCATCAATAGCTAAGCTTTGGGATCGTATCTACATTGACCACATACTGTGCACAAAAGAGATAATGCATTAATAATGCCAGTTTCTAATGCGCCTAACTCAATGATATAGAGGGGAGTTTTGAAATCCTGAAGGTTTGCAGCGTAATAAACGCATTATTTTGGTGCGCTAAATTAATATAGTGCACCGCAGTGCATTAAATTGGTGCGACAGTCCTTTAGGCAACCATACAGCTCAAGGGTTGAGATACTTAGCTTATTGTTTACCCACCTGAATGATGATGTTGATATCACTTTCCTGCTCTTCAATTGACAGCACTTCATGGCCATTGATTCTGCACCAGGTGGGAATGTCCTGTTTAACACCAGGGTCGGTTGCAATCACCAGAAGCCGTTCACCAACACTCATGGTCTTGATGGCATTCTGGGTTTTGATCACGGGCATGGGGCAAAGGAGCCGCCTTGCATCGAGAATGATTTTTTCAGAGTCACTCATATTAAATATGCCAGTCGGGTAGCACTTCCCGGTCCTTGAATGGGCGAACGTCAAAATCCCGTTGGCTTCCGTCCTTCGCGTTAAGTGTGATGGTAACTTTGTCTTCGTTTCTACCTTTGCTGTAACGTCCGACAATCTGTGCGGCAAGTGTCAGGTCATCTTCATTAAAACTACCTTCTAACAGGGTAAGGGGGCCTGGGTGAGAAGAGCAGAACATGGAGTCGAACTGACGTTTGTAGCCTGAGAGAAAATTATTCTCACCTTCTTCACGACTTACGATAAGTTTGAAGTGTGGGCGAGGGCGAATATGTCTACCCACTTTGAGAAGCATGATGTCATCGAGCTCGTAACGCTTTTCGCCCCTGGCATTCCAGAGATCGCTCAACTTCTTTGAGTAATTTTCATCAGTCAGGAAACAGCAGCCACCAGCGGGTTGGGCAAAGTCTTCAAAACCAAAGTGTTTTGCCAATTCAATCTGTGGCTTGCGATTCCTGCCGCTGAAGCCATAGAGTTTTTCTCGATCCACCCAGCCTTCCCGCTCAGGAAGGGTTTCGGGCAAGTTCCTGGCGCACAGAGGTCTTAACAGTCGGTCATCGGCACCAGATTCGCGAGCAATGATAGGCATGGTTTCCTTGCGTTGTGACTTGGGGCGTTGACCAATCACTTCACCGGTAATGATGAAATCAAAGCCGCCATCAGAGGCAAGCTCTCTGGCTTTGTTAAGCATGAGTGATGCCTGATTGACCATGAAAATCTTGCAGTCCAGACAGGGATTCAGGTTCTGGCCATAACCGTGTTTCGGATTGATGACGATATCCTTGTATTCCTCAGAGATATCAACAATGTGCAGTTTCACGCCCAGAGTTTCTGCTGACCAGAGTGCGTTATTGCGCTTTTCTTTTTTCTGGGCTTTCTTGCGAATGGCGTGAGTATGACCTTCAACGCAGAAACCCGTGTAGAAATTCACAGCCTCTACTTCGATGCCCTGTTCCTGAACTACACGAACGGCCAGAAGGGAATCCAGCCCCCCAGACAGCAGGGCAATGGCTTTGCGTTTAGTGGTGTTTGACATGGTGGTTTATGGCTGCGGAAAAGGGCGCGAATTATAACGAGATTATTGTGCTTGTGACAAAGTCTGAGACGATGACATTTGTCTACGGCGCTTAGCTTGGTTAAGATGCGCCTCGTGTAAGTGCCTTGCTTTAACGGAGCGCTATGGATCTAGGCAAATAAGTCAGTGGATTCTCCGGGTTGAAGTGGTGAAAAGAGTCGAGTAGCGGATTGCACTACTGGCTTGAATCCAGAAATTAAATATCGATGTAGAGATTCTAGTGTTCAAATATCCTGAAGATCGCCTGCCGGTAGCGATAATACTGAGCGTTAGTCTGTTGGACTTCATTGTTTTTTTTACGGTTAAAAATGTCTGGCTATTGGCTGGCTACTGGTTGCTTTGGCTGTTACCAAAAGGTTCCATGGGCGCATGGGCGCATCATCATCAACATACTCCCACCTTTAGTTCTCCATTCCTGAATCGCTTGCTGGAATTTTTCTACGCGCTGCACACGGGTCAGACAACGCATTTGTGGTTGCTTCACCATGTGCTCGGTCATCATCATAACTATCTTGACCAGACCAAGGATGAAAGTCGTTGGAAGAGAAAGAACGGAAAGCAGATGGGCGAAATTGAATATGCCCTGAATGTTGCGGCCACCGCTTACCCAAGAGCATTTCGTGTTGGTTTGGAACATCCAAAGAAATTAAGAACCTTCCTGATTTATTCAGCGCTGACTTTTGGTTTTGTTGCTTTCATGTGCTACCTGAAACCGGTGCAGGGATTATTTCTTTTTGTGTTACCAATGATTTGTAGCCTGATATTTGTTGCCTGGGTGACTTATGATCATCATGCTGGTTTAGATACGGATAATCATTTTGAAGCTTCTTATAACATCATGAATCGTTTTTTCAATATCCTCACGGGCAATTTAGGTTATCACACGGCCCACCATTATCGTCAGGGTTTACACTGGTCCAAGTTGCCAGAGTTACATGAAGAAATTAAACATGAAATTCCGCCACATCTTTTTGTGGAAGCTACCTTTGACTATCTTTTCCCTGACATGGGTGAGAACCCGGGGCGAAACTAGAAGTTCTTAACGGCAAGCGGCGTTTCAATCAGTTTATTAATGGAAAGCGGTTGAAATTTTCTTTCGTTATTATCCCAGAGCGCTAACTGATTTTCTTTTAATGCCTTGCTGAAGGTAAAGCGTAGCTCAGTAATCTGACCGTATTCATTATTTCCCAGAATTTCTACCTTAAAATTTTCAGTCTGAAAAATATCACCCATTTTAAACAGGTAATCCTTCGAAAGCATGCCGTTAAAGGAAGAACGCGCATAAACGCCATTTTTTAAGGGTTTTTCACCAAGCCTTAAGTTTGAAAAGTCATTGTTCTTGAATACCAGACCTGATTGTGAAGAGATTCTGATTTCGTTCTCTGAGACAGCATTAACAAGATAATCAGAAAAATTATTATTCAGGATGAAGATGTGGGAAAAAATCTTTTCATTATTTGTATAGGGAAAATAATAGCCGTCGATAGGTGAAGGATAATTAATAACAAATATATTTTCTTCGCCAGCTTGTTGTTCCAGTGTGCGAAGTTGAGAAAAACTTTCTGGTGGGGAATTAAAATCCCTAAGGCCCACATATATCCATTGAAGGGGTGCGGCAATAAAGTGAGCAAAAATCAAGACTGCCAAGATGCTGCGATGAATTTTTTTATGGTCTTGAGAGAGTGAGAAAAAAACTTGTGCTAGTAGGGCAGCGCTGGATACAGAAGAAAAAAGTCCAAGCCTCATATCAGTAACAGCAACAAAGCTGACAGGAATCAATGCAAGCACTGTGCTTATTAGTAAAAACTGTGTTGAGCTCTCTTTAATCTGTTTCTTCACCAGTAAAAACATCAATATCAAAAGCACAATACAAAGCGCCGAAAGCGCAAACTGGATTTCCTGAGGAAAGACATTCAGGAAACCTTCTACGCTAGTAATATTTCCAAAAATAAAAACAGGAATCTTTATAAATAAAAGCAGGAAGCTATCGATAACGTTTTCAGTAGGCGAAAAATACATACTGTTATTTGCTGTGCCAAAACCTTGGAGGCGATAAAAAAGCGTCCACAATCCTGCTACAAGAAAAAATGGTGTGAGTGGTAGAAAAGTTTTTAGTGTTACCTTTTTTTCTTTATTTAAAATTAAGCATTCAAGTAAAAAGATCAGTGCTAGCAGAATGATGCCTGCTTCTGCGCTGAATAAAGCCAAAGAAAAGCTGAAAAGACTGAATAGATAGGAAAACTTTTTCTGTTGTTTTTTCCAGTCAAAATAATTATTGAAACTAATAAGAATGAAACAGGCAGTGATGAGAGAATTTCTGTTAGCAATCCACGAAAGGTTTGAGAAGTGGCTAAAGTCGAGACAGAAGATCAGGGTGGCGAGCAGGGCAAGTTTTGTTTCCAGCAAACGACGGTTAAAACCTAACACCAGAATGGCCAGAAATGCATACCATAAAACGCTGTGCACATGCATAAGCACACTGCTGTCTGGCCATAATTGATAATCCAGCCAGTGGGTACTGGCACTTAGCGGTCGGTAGAAACTAATTTTCAGTCCTTCCTGAGTCCACCAGGGAATATTTTCTGTTGGTCCGAGGAATTCATAGAAATGGGATACTTTGTCGACAAAGCCTGTTTCTGCATCAAGCAACATGTGGCGGTGTATGTAGTCGTCACTTTGCAAGCCGCGATTGATGGACGAAAGACCGAGAGCAAATGCAAACAGGAAGATGCCTAGCGCCAAGACATGAGGGCGCTTGTTCATCAATGGTACAAGTTCGTGATTTATTCTATTTATCAAGGACATGTGGTTTATGACATGGACATCTTTGAAGTGGGCTTTGATTGTAAAGTAATGATATAGCTCATAGGGCTGTGCTGCTAGGCAAGTACCTGAATGATTAAGCTTGAGAATTAGCGTACAGTCAGTAACATCGTCTGTTAGAAGAATAAGAAGCTAGGTCAGCCCTGACTTAAGCCAGAAATCATCTTTTCGAGGAAACAAGAAATGACTCAGTCAGTTCAGTGGGATTTACTCATCAGGAATGCCAAGGTATTTGATGGAACTGGGGGTGAGCCCCAGATTCAGGACATCGCTATTAAGGATGGTGTGTTTGCAGCAAGAGGAAAAGACCTGCCAGTGGACAATGCAGTAGATACCCTTGATGCAACGGGGCAATGGTTGATGCCAGGTCTGGTTGATATCCATACCCATTTTGATCTTGAGGTAGAAGTAGAACCTGGGCTTCCTGAGGCTGTTCGTCATGGTTCCACCAGTCTGGTGATGAGTAACTGCAGTTTAGGTATTGCCTTTGGTAAACAGGAAAATCCTGCCACGCCTGAAGAGCGTCCCATCGTGGATTGTTTTGCGCGTGTGGAAAATATTCCCAAGGCTGTAATTGCCAAGTGCGTTGATACCATTACCTGGGATAACACCGCGGATTATATTCAACACTTTTATGATAAACCTCTCGGGCCGAATGTTGCGCCCATGGTGCCTCATAGCATGTTACGTATCGAAGTGATGGGGCTCGAGGAAAGTATCAAGCGACATGCAACGAAAGAAGAAATTGAAAAGATGGTTGCCTTAACCCAGAAAGCCATGGATGAAGGCTATGTGGGTTTTTCCATCGACATGTTGCCTTTGCATTATCTTGCCAATGATCCCCACAGAAATGCACGCATTCCAACCCAGATTGCAAGCTTTGATGAAATCAAGGCACTTGCCAATGTCGTGAGAAATAACGAGCGAACATGGCAGGCAACACCTGATCCGGAAAACATGCTTTACACTTTCAAGTTGTTCACTTTAACCAGTGGTCGTGTGCATGGAAAAACCATGAAAACAACGGCAACTGCTGCAATGGATCTGAACACCAACAAGCGTGGTGCTAAGTCTATTATTACCTTAAGTAAAATACTTAATTCAGATTTTATGAAAGGTGATATTACTTTTCAGGCCTTGTCTGCGCCTTTTAAGGTTTATGCAGATGGCGTAACAACGCCATTGTTAGAAGAAAAACCTGCATTCAGGGATTTGAATGCGCTTGATACGGGTGACCGTGAAGGCCGTCAGAAACTGTTAAAAGATCCTGCGTTTCAGGAACGTTTTAGAAACGATTGGGGTGTGGGAAAACATGGCTTCAACATGGATCGTTTCAAACGAAAAATCAGTATGGAACCCACCACATTCGGAAGAAATCTTGATGAAATGTGGATTGATAAGTGCCCGGTTTCTTCCTGGAATGGTATGCGTATGGATGAACTTTTAAAACGCATTCAGGATTTCCAGAATGGCAATGCCAGTGTGAGTGACGAAGAAAAGAATATTTTTGAAAAATTTCCAAAACCTTTAGTTGATGATTCGGATTTAATGCTCACACTGTTACTTGAATTTGATAAGGATTTACGTTGGTATACCTATACAGCAAATATCAATCCCACTGTATTAAAACAGTTGTTGTTCCATCCTTTGACTATCCCTGGGTTTAATGACAGTGGTGCACATCTTACCAATATGGCTTTTTATGATGGCAATCTCAGAACGCTTAAACTTGCTGCGGAAGAATCGGAATCGCTTGTTGCTTATGCAGTAAAATGTTTAACAAAAGATGCTGCTGATCTTTTTGATCTGGACGCAGGTACTTTGGATGTAGGTGCTCAGGCTGATGTGTTGCTTGTGAATCCGGAAGCATTCAAGACTTATGATCCTGAAAAACAAACGCAGATGATTTACCGTGATATTTTTGAACACGATCAAATGGTGAACCGCCCCGAAGGTGTTGTAGAGCATGTCTTGATTGCTGGTAAATTTGCAGTGAAAAATGGAGCGCTTAGCGAAACTTTAGGCAAGGAAAGAATGGGAAGGCCTTTGCTGAATAAATATGTTGAAAAAAAACTACAACAACAAAATAAGACAGCTGAAAAGGTTGCTTGATACAAGCAAGATTTTTATAAAACAATCTACTGTTCTAGAAAAAGAAAAAGAAAAAGAAAAAATAATAAAAGCTGGAATGAAAAATGGAAAGTAAAGCGAATGGCACTTCTAAGGAAGTTGCTACGAATAATTCCGTTGGTGTAAAAAACGCAGGTCGAAGAAAACCAAAACAGAAACGTGCCTTGGAAAAGTATCAGGCGATACTGGATGCATCCATCGTCGTGTTGATGCGTGAAGGTTATGATGGCGCGAATACTAGCAACATTTCCAAAGAAGCCGATGTGGCTGTTGGTTCTCTTTATGAATATTTTCCCAACAAGGAAAGTATTTACATGGCCTATCTTGATGAGCGTATTGGTGAGCTGGTTTCAATGATTCAGAAGGCCATGGAGCAAAGCCCTTTATCAGAAGGCGTTACTCCTAGTGAATTGTTACATCGGTGGTTGCTAGTATTGGTGGAGGCTTTTACAGAATACAGGGAGCTATTGAAAACCCTTGTAAGCCAGATTCCTGGGGTTCTTGATTTGCCATCTTTGAAAGATATGGAAAAGCAGTTATTACCACTGGCGCGCTTTCTCGCAGTTAATTCTTCACTCACTGAAGTTCAGGTTGAAACCAAAACCCATGTGCTCACGAATGCGCTGTTTGGTTTTCTGATTCGTAATCTGTTTTCAGAAACGCATTTGAGTAGTCAGCAGACTGCGCAGGAATTATTTAATCTGATTACGGGTTATGCAGCTACTGAATAAATATTCAAGCAAGCATCAAGTAGCACAAGATACTAATTAATGCGGCGCCAATCAGGTTAAGCACAAAACCTTCCCTTGCCATGGTTTTTCCATGAATCAGTCCGCTGCCGAAAACCACAGAGTTAGGTGCAGTTGCAACAGGTAACATAAAGGCACAACTTGCACTCATGGTTGCAGGAATCATGAGAAGTGTAGGGTCGATGTTCATACCTAGGGCGGCAGAGGCAAGTACAGGCATGAGTAATGTAGTTGTGGCGGTATTGCTGGTTGCTTCCGTCATAAAGGTTACGCTTAAGGAGATCAGGCAGATCATTAAAAATAAGGGCAATCTTGTTGTCTCTGACAGAAAGCCACCAAGCGCTTCGCTTAAGCCCGATGCCATAAAAGCTTCCGCTAGACATATACCACCACTGAAAAGTAACAATACTCCCCATGGGATACATTGAGCGTTTTCCCAATTCAATAATCGTTCGCCTTTACCGTTAGGTAAAATGAAAAGACAGATAACTGCAATCAAGGCAACCGATGCATCATTTGCTCCGGGAAAGCCAAACAAAGTACTCCAGCCACCAAATGGTTCGCGTCGTGTAATCCAGAAAAAAGCAGTAATGGCGAAAACGACTAACACGCGTTTTTCATGAGCTGTCCACTTTCCTGTTTCAGGAATTTCAATAAGGGCTTTTTCTTTTAAATCGCGTGTTAACCATAAAGCCGTTAGCGGAATGAATAAAATAACCAAGGGCAGGGCGTAGCCCATCCATTGAGTGAAGGCGATAGCGTTTCCTGTTGTCTGCTCATAAATCTGCATGAAAATCAGATTGGGTGGTGTGCCAATGGGTGTGCCGATGCCGCCTATGCTTGCTGAATAAGCGATACCAAGAAAAAGTGGTGTCGCAATTTTTTTGTAGTCAGTACTTTCCAATACAGCAAGTGCCACAGGCAATAACATGAGCGTTGTTGCCGTGTTGGAAATCCACATACTCAAGGTTGCAGAGGCCAGTATGAAACCAAAAACTACATTTCTTGGTTTCTCTGCACCGAAAAGATTAACCATGCTCAGCGCAAGTCGTTTATGCGCGCCGCTATGAGACATCGCTGTTGATAGCAAAAATCCACCAAGCAAAAGAAGAATTAGAGGGCTGCCGTAAGCTGCACCAACCTGTTTGGCATTCAGAACACCCAAAAGAGGGAAAAGCGCAATAGGTAACAAGGATGTCACAGGGATTGGAATGGGCTCAAAAATCCACCAGATAACACAGCAGCTCGCAATAGCTGCTGTTAGTGCCGCTTGTTGGGCAAAACCATGTTCATTCAGAATTAAATAAGCAAGGATGGCGAGTAGTGGGCCTGCTAGTAGTGCGATATTTCTATTTAATAACATAATTTATGAGTTCTTTTGAAAATCCAGTTTTGAAAGTATTTCGCTGAGTTCAGGTTGCCATTGATGTTGTTGCATTGAAACACGGTTTTTCAACACAGGTACAGACTCCTTGCTAAGTAAATTACTTTGTAATAGCGCTGCTTTGCTTGATATTGGAAAAGCAAGTTTGCCATCACTGCGTAATACACGATACCAGGGAAGTTTCATTGTATCAGGCGCAAGCGACATGGCTTTACTTACATAACGTGCTCTGCCGGGTAATCCTGCAAGGTCGGCAATTTGCGAATAACTCGCTACCTTGCCTTCTGGTATGGCGATTACTGTTTGCCAAATGCGTTCAGCTTTTGTGAGATTTTTTTCTACTTTTTGAGTCATATTGCTGTTTAACTGGATGACGGAAATTTTCCATGGGTTACAATGCCACATTCTAAACAGGCTTACGTTAAAAATTAAGGTGATTTATGCGTTTGGTTTCATGGAATGTAAATGGTATTCGCGCCATCATGAAAAAAGATTTTCTTCTCTCGCTCAAGAAACTGGATTGTGATGTGCTTTGCCTTCAGGAAACCAAGGCGCAGGATGATCAGGTGCTCGAAGCATTAGCAGAACTAAGCGGCTATCACATTTATAGCAATTCAGCTGAAAAGAAAGGCTATTCAGGTACCGCAATCCTGACCAAACAGAAGCCATTATCTGTTAAGCCCGATATTGGTGTGGGTGACCATGATAATGAAGGCCGTGTACTTTGTGCTGAATATAAAAATTTCTATCTAGTTACCGTATATGTGCCGAACTCTGGCAGTGAGCTGAAACGTTTGGGCTATCGCCAAACCTGGGATGATGCTTTCCTCAAATACCTGAAAAAACTTGAGAAAAAGAAACCCGTTCTTGTGTGTGGTGATTTTAATGTAGCGCATCGTGATATGGATCTTGCAAGACCCAAAGAGAATTACAACAAAAGTGCAGGTTACATGCAGGAAGAAATTGATGGCATGAATACCTTTATTGAAAAAGGATTTGTGGATACTTATCGCGCTTTACATCCAGAAGGAAAAAAATATACCTGGTGGTCATATCGCGCAGGTGCAAGAGAAAGAGATGTAGGGTGGAGGATTGATTACTTCCTAGCCTCACCTGAACTCATGAAAAAAATTACGGCTGCAGATGTTCACAAGAACATTATGGGTTCTGACCATTGCCCGGTGAGCGTTGATTTGAAGTAGGCTTCTTTTTTTTATTTTCTGTTTTTCGAAAAACTTCCACAATCGAAAACAGCCACAACCCTACAATGCTATAGCTGGCATTTACAAATTGAGGTGTGTCGAGATTGGTGACAATCTTGTGGCTTTCCTCTTCAATCTCCATGATGTCGATGACTCCAGATTGCGCCATACGGTCAGTTGCCTCATTGATCTGTTTCGAAGCTTCTGAAAAAACAATATAGACAGCCCAGCTCAACAGCAACATGATTAGCAAGCCGAGCAAGCGCTTGCCCTGCACAAACTGACCGAGGCCAGGAAAGACTAGCGCGGAAAGTAGAAGTGGTTTGGCAATATTTTTATTTGGTGATTTTGTCTTTTCGTTCATGGCCATGATGTTTTCTTTTATTGAATTCACTCGTTATGCTGCCATTCTAATCTTTAACAGGCATTAAGGCATCCTTCATCTTTGTAGGTCTTGGCTTGTGTGGTAGCATCGCTTTTCTTTTCAGAGTCTATTTCCCTGAAGTTTGCAGTATCAATGGAAAAAATAAAACCAGATGGAGTAGAGCAAAGTCATGCAAGTCAGCGACAACGAATTGTTATTACAGAAAGTCTATCAACACGAAAGGGAACGCCCTGATACCGTTTATATGGTCCAGCCTTTGGGTGCAGGTAAGACCCAGAACTACACCTGGGCTGAAACTGTAGATGAAGCGCGTCGAATGGCGGCTTATTTAAAAGCCAAGGGTTATCCCCAAGGCAGCAAGATTGCGATTCTTTCCAAGAATACGGCAGAAATGATCATGAGCGAACTTGCCATCTGGATGGCGGGTTATGTATCTGTTGCGATTTATCCAACCCTTGCACCTGAGTCCATCACTTACATTCTTGAGCATAGTGAAGCCAGAATGATTTTTATTGGCAAACTTGATGGCTGGGAAAAAATGAAATCTGGAATACCGACAGGTTTACCTTGTGTGTTCCATAGTCTTGCGCCTTCAAATACTTTCGAAAACTGGACAGATATCATTGCAAAGACTGACCCCATAGAAGGTCGTCCTGTGCGTGATGCTGATGATCTTGCTGTTATTGTTTATACATCGGGCAGCACAGGAAACCCAAAAGGTGTGATGCACAGTTTTAGAACCATGAGTATTGCAGTAAAGGGAATTACTCAAACGATTAAGGCCAATAAGAATGACAGAATGATTTCTTATTTGCCTTTGGCGCATGTGTTTGAACGTTATGCAGTAGAAGGCGCATCTTTTGCGGCGGGCTTCACGCTTTATTTTGCAGAATCACTCGATACTTTTAATGCAGATATGCAACGGGCACGCCCAACGGTTTTTCATTCGGTTCCGCGTTTGTGGTTGAAATTCCAATTGGGTGTTTTCGCAAAGATGCCAGAAAAGCGTTTGAATATGTTGTTAAAAGTGCCGGGTTTAAAACAAACCTTGCGTAAAAAATTATTAACAGCATTAGGATTGGATGCTTGCCGATTGGCTGTGAGTGGTTCGGCACCTTTACCCGCGGATGTGATTACCTGGTATAGAAAATCCTTGGGTCTTGAATTGCTTGAAGGTTATGGCATGAGTGAAAACTTCGCCTATTCACATTTTTCTCCACCGGGCGAAGGGAAAATTGGTTACGTGGGTTCACCCTTGCCTGGTGTTGAACATCGTATTAGTGAGCGTGGTGAAATCGAAATAAAAAGCCCGGCAAACATGTTGGGTTATTACAAGATGGAAGAGGAAACCAAGAACAGTTTCACTAGTGACGGTTTCCTGCTAACGGGTGACCGTGGTGAGATAGATGAAAAAAATCGTTTGAAAATTACAGGTCGCACTAAAGAGTTATTCAAGACCAGTAAAGGAAAATACATTGCGCCAGCACCCATTGAAAATATTGTTAACGCAGCTTCCGTGGTTGAACTCTGTTGTGTGAGTGGCGCGAATCAGGCTTCACCACACGTGTTAATTATGTTGTCGGAAGATATTCGACCGCGCGTAAAGGAAGGGGCTGTTCAGAAACAGGTGCAGGATGCTATTGATGCAGCATTGAAAACAGTGAATGCTCAAGTGGACCCTCATGAGCGTTTACAGTTTGCCGTGATTGTTAAGGATGAATGGAGTACGGATAATTCTTTCCTGACACCAACGCTGAAAATAAAGCGCTCGGTGATTGAAGAGAACTATGCGCCAAAAGTCGACAAGTGGTATTCCTCAGGCCAGAAAATAATTTGGGAATAGTTCTACTTTCTATTTTTGTTATAGAAAATTATTGGGTTTTAACACACAACTTACACCGGCATCAGAATCAATCAATGTGGCGCATTGATTACAGTGAGTGCAGCCATTCCTGTAATCACTCGATGCCTGTGCGTGCTTGGGCAAATCAGGATCAAAAATCAAACCACGACCAAGCTGAATGAAATCAAAACCGTCTTTCATGATCTGTTCGATACTATCGCTAGTGCATGCACCACCGAGATAACAAACACCACATTGCACAGCTTCTCGAATGCGACGTGAGTTTTCACGGAAATACATTTCTTCATAGGGATAATGTTTGAACATCACGGGCGCCATCATTTGAATGCCCAGTTTCATGATCAGACTTTTTTCGTGTTTTACGAGCCCAGGTACCATGCTGTCACCATGAAAGAGTTTCATGGGGTTCATGCTACTTGTGCCATCACTGCAGATAATCACATCAATGCCGCCTTTCTCCAGAAGCTTGGCAATTTCGATGGAGTCTTCATAAGTCACGCCGCCTTTTACACCATCACTCATGCTGATTTTTCCCAGGAGAGGAAAATCATCACCAACATGCTTTCGAACTGACTCAAGACACTCCAAAGCGAAACGCATGCGATTGTGGAGCGTGCCGCCGTATTCATCCTTCCTCTTATTTGTTTTTGGACTAATGAACTGGCTAATGCCGTAGCCATGACCGAAATGAATTTCGATGGCATCAAAGCCAACGCTTTTCATAAAAGCGCCAGCACGACCAAAGACTTCAACGCGTTCCTTGATTTGTGGAATGGTGAGTGAGCCAGCAAAGGCAAGACCATAAGCCAGCCCAAGGGTATTGATGCCAAAGGAGGGACCGAGAGGACGCTTGCCTGTGAACTCGGCATTCTTGGAGAAATTGCCACAGTGACCTAATTGCCCTGAAACCATAGTGCCTTCGTCATGTAAGAGATTAATGAATGGTTCAAGGTGCGGGCGAATGTAGTCATCCATGTACATCATATTTTCATTGATGCGACCATCGGCTTCTGCAGCACAATAAGCGATGGTGGTCATGCCTATTCCTCCTTGTGCAAAGCGCTTATGAAACTGAATCAGTTCAGGGCTAGGAATGCCGCCTTTGCTTTTGCCTTCAAAGGTGGCTGCCTTGATGAGGCGATTCTTCAGGGTTATGCCATTGAGTCTGGCAGGTTCAAAACATTGGTTCATGACTCATCTCCATTTGAGTCATAAGATTAGAAAAAACGCATTGCTACAGCAATCCCCATTTGGAGTAGTACGGGGCTTAAGGGCTAGTCTTTAGCGCCTTTTGCATTGCTCTTGCGCTTTCCTTTGTTCTTATCGTGCTTCTTTTTAGGTTTTACTTTATCTCTGGATTTATTATCAGTTTTACTGCGCTTATCTGATTTTTTCTTTTCCTTAGGTTTTCTGTCGCTTGCAAAAGAATCGAAACTGGAATCGTCCGGCTTTCTATTCTTACGAGGGGCATCTGACTTTCCTCTTCGGGATTTTCCTTGATCAGAACGGCTTCTATCACTTTGTTTTCGGTCTGATTTACCGCGATGGGATTTTCCGCGTTCACGGTTTCCTCTTGGCGCTTCTTCTGAAATCAGATCACTTGCATCTGCTTTACTGATATTAAGTTTATTGCCACGCACGCTAACGTTTTGTAATTCCTGATAGACATCAGCTGGCATGCCTTCTGGCAACTCAATGGTACTGTAGTGATCAGCCATAAAAATCTTGCCCATGTAACGGGATTCGATGCCCACTTCGTTTGCAATGGCACCCACAATATCTTTCTTTTCAATACTATGTGCTCTACCCACTTCAATACGGTAATTCACCATGGGAATGTTCTCAGAAAATTCACGCGTCTTAGCTTTTTGTTTTCCTCGACCTTCCTTGAAATCTTTTTCTTCAAAACGACCTTGACTGCCACGTACATGATGCTGGCTTAAATAAAACGGTTGGCTATCAGCTTCAATGCTCGCTAAAGCTGCTGCAAGTTTTTCAAGTGGAATATCATGTTCTGCCAGATATTTTTTTATAACACTCTGGTATTCCGTTAAGTCCTTTTCCAGTTCCAGATTGATGCGGGTAAAGAAATTATCCAGTTTTTTTTCATTCAGGGAATTAATACTTGGGAACTGAAACGCCTCGATTTTATTGCGTGTCGCTTTTTCAATGGATTGCAGCATTCTGCGTTCCCTGCCATTTACAAAAAGAATGGCGTCTCCTTGACGACCCGCCCGTCCTGTTCTACCAATACGATGCACATAGGATTCCGTATCGTAAGGCACATCATAGTTGAATACGTGACTAATACGTTCTACATCAAGTCCGCGCGCTGCAACATCTGTTGCAACAATAATATCAAGTTTTCCTCTTTTGAGATTACTGATAATGCGTTCGCGTTGATTCTGGGCAATATCACCATTCAATGCGCTAACTGCATAACCGCGAGCTTGCAAGCGATCAGACACTTCAATGGTGGAATTTCTTGTGCGAACAAAAATTATCGCTGCATCAAACTCTTCAACATCCATGATACGCGTGAGCATGTCGAGTTTTTCATTGTTCTTTAATTGCACATAGCGCTGACGAATGCCTTCAGCAGTTGTGGTTTTCTGTTCAATAGTTATTTCTACAGGCTTTGTTAAATATTTCTGTGCCAGTTTCTTGATAGACGTAGGCATGGTGGCAGAGAAAAATGCATTCTGATGTTCTTCAGGAATGTGTTGAAGAATCCATTCCACATCATCAATAAACCCCATGCGCAACATTTCATCGGCTTCATCAAGCACCAGTGCTTTTATCTGGTCAAGTTTAAGCGTGCCTTTGCGCATGTGATCCATGACGCGACCTGGTGTGCCCACTACAACATGTACGCCACGTTCAAGTTGGCGAATCTGGCTGCGATATTCAGTGCCACCATAAATGGGCAACACTTTAAAATGTTTCAGGAACTGTGCATAAGTCTGGAAAGCTTCGGCAACCTGAATGGCAAGCTCACGAGTCGGAGCAAGACAAAGTATCTGAGGTTGTTTCTGATTAATGTCGATATTGGAAAGTAGCGGTAGAGCAAAGGCTGCAGTTTTTCCGGTACCCGTTTGGGCAATACCCATTAAATCCTTTCCTTCTAATAAAGGAGGAATGGCTTGTGCCTGAATGGGCGTAGGTGTTTCGTAACCTGTCGATTCAATGGCTTTGGAAATTTCAGGCGATAGCTCAAGTTCAGAAAACCTGATGGAGTGTTTTTCAGTGGTCATTGCGCGCTCTTAATAAAAAAGTAGTGATCAATAATGATCGAAAGGTCAAGGTCGCCCAGGCAAACATAAAAAGGTGCGTGCCCAGAGATGCAAGCTCTGAAATAAAGGCAGTTAAGAGGCGGGTATTGACGGGACGCGGAGTGTACACCTCACTTACAGGGATTGATAGCGATTTAAGTGCAGTGATTGAATTAAGTAAGTGATTACATTAAACCGGAGATTGAAACTTTCGCAGGTACTTATCCAGTTCGTTAGCAAAACGTTGTCTATCCTGCTGGCTTAATGGTTTAGGGCCGCCTGTATGTTCACCACTGGAACGCATGGTTTCCATGAAGTCACGAATGTTCAGGCGACCTTTTATGTTTTCCTTGGTAAACATTTCGCCACGAGGGCTTAAGGCCTGAGCGCCTTTCTCAATCACTTCTGCCGCAAGAGGAATATCACTGGTAATTACCAGGTCATTCGCTTCAGCACGTTTAACGATTTCATTATCAGCTACATCAAAACCCTGCGCGACTTGAATGGATGAAATGAACTGAGAAGGCGGTGTGGGAATAAATTGATTAGCAAGCAGTGTGCATTGTATCTGTGTGCGATTAGCGGCTTTGAACAGGATTTCCTTGATTACCACGGGGCATGCATCGGCATCAATCCAGATTTTCATGAAAGACAAACTCTTGTGATTATTCTTAAATGAGATTAGTTTGTTTTAAATAATGAAACAAGCAGGTGATTCACGATGGCAATGACATTATCAGAACAACAAATACAGGCATTTCGTGATAAGGGTTTTGTAAATATCGGTCAACTTTTCAAGCCAGAAGAACTTTCAACCATTGCAGAAGAATATGATCGTTTGGTCAACATGGATTCACAAACACTGGGTAATGAAGAGCAGGGTAAGTTCCCTTATCGCGCCATGCTGAATTTCCGAAGTGAAAAACTGAAAGCATTTATTCAATACAAGAAGCTGCTTGATGCTATGGTGCAATTACTTGGGCAGGATGTGCGCTTCTGGTGGGATCAGGGCATAAATAAATCACCAGGCGCAGGTTCTTACATTGCATGGCATCAGGATAATGGTTACCAAAAAGGAAAGACGCCTGAATATATAACCTGTTGGTTGGCGCTTGATGATTCTTCGCCAGAGAACGGTGGATTGATGGTAATTCCAGGCTCGCACAAGGATGGACCCCGTGACCATGAATGGCGGAGTGTACATGCGGTGGTGCCAGAAGAATTTGTTGATGAAGAAAAAGCAGAACCTTTAAACGCAAAAGCAGGTGATATGTTGTTGTTTTCTTCCTATCTGGTACATCAAACCGTTGGTAATAACACCAAGGATAAACAACGCCGTGCCTGGGTGATGCAATATTGCAGAGGCGATCAGAAAAATGAAACCACGGGTGAGGTGTATGACAACCGTCCATGGGTTGTTAAAGACGGTGATTATGTAGAAACACCTTGGGCAGAAAGAAAATTTGATTTACGTGGCGATAGGCCTTAATTGTCGGCAAAAAATATTAATAGAGACCTTTGCACGAGCCGGAATTTCGCCTTGCTAGAAGGCAAAAGAACAATCGTGCAAAGGTCTCTAATAGTATTCAACAAACTCGACACAGTTTTCGTCAGGGTCTGCTGCAAGCATAATTTTTGCAACCCCACCGATATCCGTTGGTTCCTGCATGATGGGAACACTATTTTCCTTTAGGTATTGGTAACAGGCATCCAGATCATCAATCTGATAGGTAAAATAACGTAATCCGACTTTATCGAAGTGCCTTCCGCTGAATTTATTAATACCTTCATCGGCTTGCCAGAACTTGATGAGCGTGTCGCCACCACGGAAGCCGTAACGCATTTTTCCATTACCCATATCCAGCTCTGCTTCTTCTTTAAAACCAAGCAGTTTGCCGTAAAAATCTTTGCTGGCTTGAATATCTTTAACACATAAACCAATTTGAATACGGTCATCGAGTTGTGGATTATTAAATTCCACAAGCTCAAGCAGATTGCCATCGACATCCTTGCAGAAAGCAATGCGAACACCTGAAAAATTAATTATTTCTGGAACCTTAAGATTAGCTTCCTGCATACGAGAAAAAATAGCGTCAAGGTCATCAATCAATAAGGCAAGCAGGCGAATGCCAATGGCGTTATACATTCCACCCTTAAATGTTTCCTTTACATCAGGTACTTGATTTATCTTGATGACATTACGCCCAAGAAAAAAACGATCTTGAATAACACCGCCACCAAGTGGAATAGATTTTCCCTGCTTAAGGCCAATAATGTTACCGTAAAAATTTCTGGCGTTTTCTGGTTGAGCTGTAACAAGGCCTATATCAATTTGAGGTTTAATAATTTCCATATTATGCATCCGCTTGGTTTTGTAGGTATTGGTGTACCAGTGCTTTAAACAAATCCTTAATTTAATAATAAAAATACTATGTTATGCGTAGGAAGGTACATTATTCACAATGTGAACAGCTGTAAAGATAATCGAAAGGCTTGTAAAAACATGATAAAGCAGTATTCTGAATTCTGCTATTTCTTCCCCCAATAATCATTCAATAAAAGTGGATAAACGATATGAAAAAGATAATGACAATGTTAACTGCGCTTATAACACTTTCCTTATCATCATTTGCTTTCTCGGCAGGCGCCTTGGCAATTGATAGTAACCAGGGTTCAGCCTATGGCTTTGCTTATGATTACCCTTCAATAAGTGATGCCCAGAGCAGAGCCTTGAGTGAGTGTGGTAGTGGCTGCAGCATTGTGCAGACATTCTCTTCCGGTTGTGCAGCTTATGCAGCTGATCAAGCCTCAGGCAGTACGGCTTATGGTTGGGGTACGGGCTCCAGTTCTGGTGAAGCACAAAATTATGCAATGAGTGGATGTCGTTCCTATGGCGGCACGCAATGCACGGTTAGGGCTTGGGGCTGCAACTCTAACTAATATTTTTGTGAGCTATTCTTAAGACTTGTTAGTTGCCATTGAATAGCT
>JBECKS010000211.1:0-60720 GCA_040235395.1 Pseudomonadales bacterium
CATCTTTAATGTTTCTGGTGGCGTACGCATGGCTGTACCTGAATTAATAGTAGTTGTACCGCCAACATTTTTTCCTATAGGTACAGGAATCACATGATTACCAATAGTACCCGTGGGCTCCAGGCGATAAAGTTTTGGCACAACCTGAAACATATTGCCTGTGAAATGACTACGATCGTAGTAACGACCTTCTTCCACTAAAACAACAGCCAGACCTTTGCTAGCAAATTCGTAGGCCGCAGATGCTCCGCCCGCTCCCGTTCCAACAATAACCACGTCCGCTTCTAGCTCCTGATCTTCGTCATAATCATCTACGCTAGAAATCTGTTGCTGCCAACGCGCAGGTTCAGCAGTATTGGATTTTTCTCCTGCTATGCAAAGACTGTTTTTTATTTCCTGTTGTTGAATAAAAAATAGCTTATAGGGAATCGCCGTTATTCGAAGTAAACCACGCAAAACAGATTTTTTTGACCATTCTTCAACTACTGCCTTTTGACGGTTTTCAGTTAACTCTTCAAAAAACTTTCCATAAAGACAGAAACAGAAAAAATTAAATACTGCTAACTGAAAAGAAAGCAATTTGTAGACAACAGGATTTCCACCACTCAACTCAAAACAGACTTCTTCTAGCTTTTCTGGTTCTGCCGCAACAAATGTCTTTCCAGCTGGGAACAAGGTTCTAATCAAAGCGTGGGCTGTTTTCTGTCTTAAAAAGGGTTTGATTTTATTTTCACTCATAAAACACCTAAATCTATAAACTATCTCTATACCACTCGACTTAATTGATGATCTGTTCGATCCGTTAAAATTTCAAACGCCGTTCCATTTTTACTTGTTAGAACGAGAGCATCTTTACCCTTTTCTATAAAACGTAAATCACAACTGGCAATCTTGCTATTAAGGCAGGTGTGATCGCCACCTGGCGGATTGTAATAAGTCAGCGCAACGAAGTTTGATTTCTGAGCAGTAATTTTCCCTTCAATTTCTGCTGATTCATTTTTAGCCGAAAACGTCCATTCAAAAAAATCGTATTTACCTTTTGATTTGAATGCACTTGCGATCTTATTAAAACAGAAATCCTTACCATTTACCCTCAAAACCAGAATGGTGAATAAGGGAGATAATATAGGGCCCACTTTCACTTTGCCGCTTATTGCCTCAAGAAATACAGAGGCATCATTATCAAATCCACTTACCTGCCCCCATGCGTACTGATCTGTATGCTTCTCACCCCAATTATGGTTTTCACTTCCTCGCCACTCACTTAATTCATAAACATTTCCATTAACACTAAAACTCCCTGAGAACCTGGCTAAAGGCGCCCCAACAACCGCCTTGGCTTTTGGCAAGGGTGCTTTATAAAGATTTTCTGGCAAAAGTAGCAAAGGTGCCTCGTCGCTTTGATAGCGCAAGTCCCAAAGCAGCTTGTTGGGCTCATCAATACTACCGCTCAAAACGCCTGTTTTAGCACTAGCATCGGGAAACTTAATAGCAAGTTTATCCTTTGAAAATTCACACTTTTCCAATGGATACTCGCGTTTACCCGCACTTACAAGGTTCTTTTCACCATCAAAAAAAATCCCCCAAAGCTCCCCAAGTTTTTTTTCTTTTCTATTCTTGGGCACAAAAATGGTATAGCGAATCCAGAACGCCAGCGGTCTATCAGGATGATTCGCTCTAAAAAAATAACTTTCATAATGGCCCTTCTTGGAAGCTTCATTATATTGAAGGCTATTCCAGAAATTTCTTTGGGCAAGGGTCGGTTCTTGACTCATACCAATTTCCATTCTCTATTTTTATTATGTGAAATCAGGTGATGGCGACATGAATGCTAGTTTAAACGACTTAGAGGCATAATTAAGCTAGAAGCGGCTTAGGACTAGTATCACCAAGCATCTTATCATATAGTCAAAAGCCTGAAAAAAAACCTTTTTTATACGCATGAAACCTTTTCTCTCCCTGCTCAGGGTTCATCAATACATCAAGAACCTTTTTGTTTTAGCTCCATTATTCTTTGCAGCCAAAGCATCAGATATTTCCCTGTTACTGGACGCTACTGTTGCCTTCATTGCTTTTTGTCTATGTGCAAGCGCTATGTATATTATCAATGACATCAGGGATGTTGAGGAAGATAGACAACATGACAAGAAAAAACACAGGGCGATTGCATCTGGAAAAGTCAGCATTAAAACAGCCTTAATAATTGCTGCCATTTTGCCATTCTTAGCCTTTGGCTTGCTGTCACAGGTATCTGTTAGTGCCATGATTCCTCTTGCTATGTATGTTGTTATTAATATGGCCTATAACTGGCGGCTCAAACATATAGCAATTCTTGATGTGAGTAATATCGCTCTCGGTTTTGTTCTCAGACTCTTCGTAGGCGCCGAAAGTTGTGACATTCATTTAAGCTCCTGGATTGTAATCATTACCTTCCTGCTTGCTCTTTTTCTTGCACTGGCAAAACGCAGGGACGATGTACTTATTTATTCCAATACAGGAAAAAAAATGCGTAAGGTGATTGATGGCTACAACCTTCAATTCCTTGACCTTTCAATGACGCTTATGGCTGCCGTTGTTATTGTTTCCTACATATTTTATACAACCACAGGTAGTCTTATTAATGATGACCGGCTTTATCTAACTTCCGTATTTGTAGTTCTAGGCATACTTCGTTATTTACAAATTACCATTGTTGAAGAAAGAAGCGGCTCCCCCACACAAGTAGTTCTAAAAGATCTTTTCATGCAGCTTGTATTGCTTGCGTGGCTGGCAAGCTTTATCTGGATTATCTATCTTTAACCATGACTCCCCTGCTCTACATCGGTTTTGCAATACTATCGACTTGTGTAAATCTGCTGAGCCAGGCGATTTGCTTTCGACTGTACCAGGGTTTCGCCGATATCTATCTTGCCATGTCGATTGGGACACTGAATGGTCTGATCTTAAAATACCTGCTTGATAAAAAATATATTTTTGAATATCAGACCAAAGACCTCAAAGAAGATACATCAAAGTTTTTTCTTTATTCATTGATGGGCGTAATAACCACACTTATATTCTGGGGCGTAGAAGTATCCTTTGATTACTTCTTTGATAACGAACTTGCAAAATATATTGGCGCCTTAATCGGATTATCAATTGGCTATCTCATTAAATACTTTCTTGATAAAAATTTTGTTTTTATTAACGGTTCCCTGCCTGAGGAAAAAAAATCATGAAGCAGGTTGCTATATCTGGTTGGGGAAATTTTCCGAAAAGCGACTCACAAATTAATCGCTTTGGACTTAGCCTCGATAATTCAGAATCTTTTATTCCTCAAGGAAATCTTAGAAGCTACGGCGACAGCGCATTAGCCAAAAACGTTGTATCAATGAAACAACATGACTGCTTTCTTGGTTTTGACGAAAACACTGGCATACTTCATTGTCAATCGGGTGTTCTTCTTGCTGATATCATTAATCATTTCAGCCCTCGCGGTTGGTTTCCCCTTATCGTTCCCGGAACAAAATTCATTACTGTTGGTGGCGCTATTGCGAGTGATGTGCATGGGAAAAACCATCATCATCAAGGCGCGTTTAGTGAAAGCGTTATTGATTTCACGCTTTTGAATGCAGAAAACGAAAAGCTTCGCTGTTCTAAAGATGAAAATAGCGAATGGTTTAAAAGCACCTGTGGCGGCATGGGCTTAACGGGTATTATTCTAGATGCCAGAATCCAACTGCAGAAAATCCATAGCCGCCACATCAAACAGAAAACCATTAAAACGCAGAATATTGATGAAACGTTTGAACAGTTTGAAAAATACCATAACGCCCCCTATTCGGTGGCTTGGCTTGACTGCATGGCTAAAGGTTCTCATTTAGGCAGATCCATCATCACCATCGGTGAGCACGCCCATGATGGTGAGCTACGCCCAAAGGCATCTTTAAAACTCAATCTACCCTTCTTTTTTCCGTCTTTTCTGCTTAACTCATTAACTCTTAAAATAATGAACACCTTTCTTTATAGAAAGGTTTTAAGTAAAGAAAGCGAACAACTTATTTCATACGATAAATTTTTCTTTCCTCTTGACGGTATCTATAACTGGAATCGCGGCTATGGGAAAAATGGCTTTATACAATATCAGTTTGTCTTACCGATTGAAAAAAGTCTTGAAGGCATGAAAGCCATCCTTGAAAAAATTGCGTCTTCAGGGGAAGGATCATTTCTCACGGTATTAAAACGTTTTGGCAAGCAAAATAACAACATGCTTTCCTTTCCAAAAGAAGGGTATACTCTTGCCATCGACTTCAAGAATACCAAAAAGGTTCGCAAGCTTCTGAATGAGCTTGATGAACTTGTCTTGAAATATGATGGGCGATTTTATCTTGCTAAAGATTCCAGAGTAACGAAGGAAATTTTTGAATCGGGTTATGAAAAGATTGAATTATTTCGAAAATTCAGGAAAGACCATCAACTTGATGGAAAATTTTCTTCCCTACAATCACAACGGTTATCCCTATAAGAAGCTATGGCTACCATTCTTTTAATCAGTGCAAACAGTGATATCGCGAAAGCCTGCGCAAGATGTTATGCAGAAAATGGTTTTGATCTGGTTCTTACGAGCAGAAACCTTGAAGAAACCAAAACGCTTGCTCAGGATATTCAAACACGCTACCAAAGACAGGCAGAGAGTCTTTTTCTTGATGTACAGGATCTCAATTCCCACAAACCATTTCTCGATGAATTAGTTTCCAGAAATCAGATTGCAGGCTGTATTAGTTTTACCGGTTATCTTGGAGATCAAACCATCAGCCAGCAGGATACCCAGGAGCTCATCAAGATTACAGAATCTAACTATCTGGGGGTCGCTAATTTGCTTGAAGTCATTGCTGCTTATTTTGAGGCTAGAAAAGAGGGTTTTATTGTAGCGCTTACTTCTGTTGCTGGTGATCGCGGCAGAAGAAGCAATTATCATTATGGTGCTGCAAAAGCAGCTCTTACTGCTTTTCTTTCTGGTTTAAGGAATCGTTTAGCTGAACATAATGTCAATGTATTAACTGTTAAACCTGGCTTCATGAACACACGAATGACAAGTGAACTCGACCTTCCTCCATTATTAACAGCACAGCCTGATGAAGTCGCTCTTGCAATCTACAAAGCCCAACAGAAACAACGCCATGTTATTTATGTAAAAGGTATATGGTTTTTTATTATGTTAATCATCAAACACATACCCGAATCCATTTTTAAGAAAACCAATCTTTAGGATTCAGGAATGAATCTTGCCTTATTCGATTTCGATGGAACCATTACCCACAGGGACAGTTTTCTGGATTTTCTCTTTTATTCACAAAACCCCATCCAGGTTATTATCGGCGGTATCATACTTTTCCCAGTTCTACTATTTTATAAATTAGGCATTCTTGATAATGGCAAGGCAAAGGAAATTGTTCTTTCCTACTTTTTTAAAGGTGTTAATAAAAAGGATTTTCAGAAACTTTGCGATGATTTTGGAAAACAAAAGCTACCAAAACTTTTCAGGGAACAAGCTGTTGAAAGAATTCAATGGCATTTAAAACAGAATGATCGCGTCGTCGTCATTAGCGCTTCAATAGAAAATTATCTATTTCCAATTAACGGAATCTTGGGTGTTGAAGTGGTTGGGACACAGTTACAGTTCTCAGACACAGATACCTTTACAGGAAAGATAGCTGGAAAAAACTGTTACGGACAGGAAAAAGTTAGCCGCCTGAACACTATCATTCAGTTAAATGAATACAAGGAAATCTACGCCTACGGAGACAGCAAAGGCGATAAAGAAATGCTATCTCTGGCCCAACAAGCTTTCTACAAACCTTTTAGAAGCTAGAAATACTATTCTTCCTTCTGTTCAGCTTTTTCTGCTTTTTCAGCCTTTGGATAATCACCCAGAATTGTCTTGGCTGGGCAGACTTTTACAACGGGACATTTTTCGCAACTTGCCGCAATGGCTATAGGGCAAATGGTCATGGTTCGCTCCTGATGTAGAAATTAAAGATTGTTATTACTACTACCTAGCACTCTATAAACTACTCCAATTCTGGCGTATGTCTAGACTTTTTAGCTATAAATTCAAGGTTCATGCCCACCTGGAGCTATTCTTTCCTTGCGCTTTTAAGACCTCGGTTCTACCCTGCTCTTTTCAAAATCAACCTTTTCTGATTTTAAAAATGCACCAAAGGAGCTTGCAGTGGAAGTACCTGAAATAAATGATACAAACAAGTCTGAAGACAAAGACATGCTAATTAATCTCATGCTGACGGGTTTTAATTCCACGCCCTACCATCAGCATATCGGTTTAACCATGCTTCGGGAGACTGATGGTATAAAAGCGCGATTTACTAAACAGCAACAACTACTAGGGAATGTTTCAAGGAATATGGTTCATGGAGGGCTGGTATCTTCCGTTTTTGATGCCTTCGGTGGTGTACTCTGCTCTATCGAACTCATTGACAAGTACAAGGACCTGGACCGAAAACAGGGGCTCAGAAAACTTAATCGGCTCTGTACCGTAGGTCTGAATATTAATTACCACGCACCAGCCAAAGCAGAAACCTTTATTGCTAGCGGAACTGTCATTCACCAGGGCAGCTCCATCATGTCGGTTTCCATGCAGATGCATGATGAAAAAAATATTTTGATAGCAAGCGCTAGTGCAAATTACATGTATTAGCTCAAGCATAAAAGGAGAACGCGATGACAACAGTAAAGACTTTCTGTCGAGTTTGCGAACCGTCTTGTGGCCTGGAAGCTGAAGTAAATAATGGCGAGATCATTCGACTAAAGGCTGACAAAGAACACCCTATTTCAAAAGGCTTTATCTGCCACAAAGGAATAAACAGTCTTGAAATTCATCGTGACCCAGATCGACTGAATTTCCCTCAAAAACGTATAAACAACGCCTATCAGAATATTTCATGGCAAGAAGCTATTACAGAAATTTCCGAAAAAATACTTAGCATTAAAGATAAATATGGTCCAATGGCTTTTGGTGCCTATATAGGAAACCCAATGGGTTTCAATGCCTTGGCAGGCCCAGCCATGTCATCATTTTTGATGCAATTAGGTTGCATGAAAAACTTCAACGCTGGTACACAGGACTGTTCAAATAAATTTGCAGGATCAGAAGCCGTATTCGGCACCAGCACCCTTCATCCAGTACCTGATTTTGAACATACAGATTACTGTTTGATTATTGGTTCGAATCCCAAGGTATCGCACATGAGTTTTATTTCCATTGCCAATCCGATGGAAAAAATCAAACAAGCAAAAAAACGTGGCGCGCAGTTTGTCTATGTAAACCCAAGAGAAATTGAATCGCTAGATGACGGTGATCAGCTCCTTCAAATTAAGCCAGACAGCGATACCTATTTGCTTGCCGCCATGCTCCACGAAATTAATCGACTCGAACTATTTGATAAGAACATCATTGAAGCTCATGGGAAAAATGTTCAGCAGTTGTTTAATTTCACTAAGGATTATTCGCCAGAAAAAGTAAGCAAGGTTGTTGGCATAACTGCTTCAACGATTACTGAAACCGCTGTTGCTTTCGCAAAATCAAAACGCGCAAGTGCATTTATGTCTGTTGGTGCGAATATGGGAAGACAAGGAACACTGACTTACTGGCTTATGCATATGCTTGTTTTTATTACCGGTAATCTTGATCGTAAAGGCGGAAACCTTTATTCAACAGGTTTCTATCACGCTACCAAGGCAGGTCGTATCGATACCGAACGCTCGCCATTTTTTGCAACAGACTTCGGTGAAATGCGCGCAGTAAGAGGCACACTTCCTGGCAATTTGCTTGCCGATATGATTGAAGAAAAAAACAATCCCATCAGGGCCTTGATTGTGATTGGTGGTAATCCAGTGCTGAGCATAGGCGGCAGCGAAAAACTTAAACATGCACTTGAAAAACTCGAACTACTTGTATGTATTGATTTATACCAGAATGCAACAGGTGAACATGCCGATTACTTGTTACCAGCAACCGATATGCTCGAACGAAGCGACCTGAATATCATTGGGCTAGGCTTACAAGACCAACCACACATCCAATACACCGATGCAATTACTGAAGCAAAACACGAACGAAAACAGGAGTGGTGGATACTGGGCCAACTCGAAAAAGCTTTAGGTTTCAAATCTGTATTTGATTCGGTAACGGATGACGACGTATCTCTCGATTTCCTTTATCAACGCATAGAAAAAATGATGCGCAATACGGGTCTCACACTTGAAGATGTTAAAACACAGCCCAGTCAGACGGTTGTACTCCCTGAAAAAACGGAGGGAGAATTCTTTGAAAAACATATCCAACTGGAAGACAGGAAAGTGGATTGTTTTCCGTTTTTGCTACACGAGAGTATTGAACACTGTTCTGATATTTTTAAAGAGATGAATAGTGAAGATGAACAACAAGTAAAACTGATTAATTTACGAAGCCCTTATACACACAATTCATGGTTCCAGAACATCGAAAAAATTCGGGAAAAACATCCAGATAACGTCTTGTTCATTAATCCTGTTGATGCCAATCGTTTATCTCTTGAATCAGGTGATACAGTAAAAGTTTCAAATAAATTTGGCTCTATTGAATGCCTTGTTAGCGTCGACTCAAGGCTGAGAGCACAAGTCGTTGCCATGAATCATGGTTGGGGAAACAAGGAAAGCAAAGGCATGAAGGTTGCTGCCAGATTTCCGGGCGTTAATGTTAATGAGCTGTTACCCGTTGGTCTGGGCTCCTATGAAAAAATCAGTAATCAGGCGCATATGACTGGTGTGCCTGTAGATATTGAAAAAGTCTGCGCCTAAGCTCTATTGAAATACGTCAGTGCGCTTGTCGTAACTGTTCATTATGAATTCACGATAATTCACTTAGATTGAATTCAAGTTCAAAACACTAGGGCAAGCGTCATGACTTCTACTCCAGAAAATCTTCACATTGTTACTCGGGAAATTCAGGTAGATTTTGAAAAAGCACTGGCGACAAAACCAGCGTGGCACAGCAACGACCTTGTAATTTCACACTTTTTCAGCGGCTTACAGGCAACCTTCCCCGAAGGCGAACGCTTCTTTATTGATGCTGCACGAGATGTTCGGGACAAGAACAAAGACAAACTACCGGAACATTTACTCAAGCAAATACAGACTTTCATACAACAGGAAGCCTTTCATGGAAAAGTTCATGATGACTGGTGTCAGGCAATGATCAAACTAGGCTTCACACAACTCGAAGATTTTGATCTGGAATTAAAAGAACTCCGGCAACAGGCAAGAGAACATGCACCTGCAATGTTCAGGCTTTCCATAACTTCAGCGGTTGAACATTACACTGCATCCTTAGCGCATCTTTTTTTGAAAAAATCTTCATATATAGATGGTGCTGACAAACCATTTAAATATGTCCTTCTTTATCATGCACTTGAAGAAGTCGAACACAAAGCAGTGTGTTTTGACCTGTTTCAAGCCGCAGGCGGCCACTATCCACTCAGGGCTATTGGGCTTGTGCTTGCCAGCATTCAGTTTGCCTATCAGGGTCGTAAACGTCACATCTATCTATTAAAAGCCTCTAATGCTTGGAATCTGAAAACGCGTTGGCAAGCCTGGAAATTTATCTGGGGCTGGAATGGCATCGTCATGAATCTTGTTCCCTACGTCTTGCGTTATCTCAAACCCAACTTTCATCCATGGGAAACAGATGAGAGAAAGGCACTCAATGAGCGTTATTCCAGTGACTTTAATGAAGTTGGCATGAGCGTTTACTAATTTTAAAAACACCTACACCTGACAGGTGTTTCATCCATCACGCGTGCTGTTTATACTAAGCCTGTTTCTGACAAGGCAAGGTTAAACATCATGAGCGATATTCTGCCACTTCTAATTGAGCCATCTGACCTACTTCCTCAACTCGATAATCCAGCTTTACTGATTATTGATTTAAGCAGAGAGTCTGTGTACCAACAGGCGCATGTTCCCAACGCCATATTTGTTGACTTCAAAGAACTGGTTTCAGGCATTCAACCTGCAACAGGAAAACTTCCTGACGAAGAAAAACTTAATCATCTTTTTTCAAAAATTGGTTTAAGCGAAAACCGTCATGTTGTGGTTTACGACGATGAAGGTGGTGGCTGGGCTGGACGATTTATCTGGACACTGGATTGTATTGGGCACAAACATTATTCCTATTTGAATGGCGGCATCCATGCATGGATTGCGGAACAGATGCCCATTCAACAGGAAGCAGCAGAAGCCACCCCCAGCTCTTATCAAGTTCATATTGATGCAGCTCATGCCCGTGTTGATAAACAGTTCATTCTAGACAACATAAATAGCGACAAAATCAGCATCTGGGATGCCCGTTCTCCTGATGAATATGATGGTGTGAAAGTATTCGCTGCAAAAGGTGGTCATATTCCTGGCGCGCACAACTATGAATGGACAACAGCGATGGATAAGGAAAACTCACTGCGTTTGAGGAATCTTTCAGAAATCGAAAAAGAACTACAAGAAGCCGGCATTAATCGTAATCGTACGGTAATCACCCACTGCCAGACTCATCATCGTTCTGGTTTTACTTATTTATTAGGAAAGATTCTAGGCTTTGAGGATATTCGAGCTTACGATGGCTCATGGTCCGAATGGGGCAACGACCCAGACACCCCCGTTGAAAAATAAACAATCACTTTTATAAATTAATAATCCTTAATTCATGTTACAGAAATTTACTGAAGTCAGTTTCATCATTCTCCAGATTATTCTTCCCAAACACTTGCTTTCACGATGGATTGCAAAGTTAGGTGATAGTCATATTTCATGGTTGAAAAATATTCTCATTAATCTCGCCATCGATGTATTCAACATTGATATCAACGAGGCAGAGTCAGACGACCCCGATGACTACCCAAGTTTTAATGATTTTTTTATGCGGAAACTAAAAGATGGAGCTCGACCTATCGCCAAGGGGAAACAAAACATAGTTAGCCCAAGCGATGGACTGATTAGCCAGATTGGTAAAATTGAAAATGACACCCTTATTCAGGCTAAAGGAAAATATTTTAATCTTACTGACCTAATTGGTGGAAATAAGGAACTAGCCGAACAATTTATTGATGGCTTTTTCGCAACCATTTATCTCTCACCACGTGATTATCATAGAGTACACATGCCCTGCGATGGGCAACTTACTGAAAGTATTTACGTACCAGGTGAATTATTTTCGGTCAATCAAAGCACCGCAACACACATTGATAATCTATTTGCCAGAAACGAAAGACTGGTTTGTATATTCGACAACAAACAAGGCCCCGTTGCTTCCATCATGGTTGGCGCCATGCTAGTGGCTGGTATTGAAACTGTATGGAGTGGCCAGGTTGTCCCTCCTGTTCATGCTACCTCGGAATTCTCAAATCGAAAGGCAGAAAAAATCAAACTTGGTAAAGGTGATGAAATGGGACGCTTCAAGTTCGGATCCACCGTCATTTTGCTTTTCCCAAAAGATTCCATGAAATGGAATGATGATATGCATGCGGGGATGAATATTAAAATGGGCCAGGCTATTGGTGAGTGGCTAAAATAATTCCTAAAAAATATCCAGCTGTTGAATAGATTGAACTTTCAGCTTGCACATTAATAAGCGATCAAAACCTAAGGCAATACCAGCACAGGGTGGAAAATTTTTCATTGCCTTCAAAAATTCGTTATCAATGGGAATTTCCGGCATGCCCGATTTCAAGCGTAATTGATTGTCTTTTTCAAAACGCTGCCTAAGAATTTCACTTTCACTCTCTTCCTGATAAGCATTCGCAAGTTCAAGTCCCGAAAAATATATTTCAAAGCGCTTTGCAACCTGATTGCCACATTCATCCTTTTCACAACTAGCAAGCGCCGCTTGCTCAGCAGGAAAATCCTCAACAAAAGTTATTGCATCAGGATCAAAATACTTTTCAACTTCTTCTGCAAACAATAAATGAATACACTCTTCCTTGGTCAGGGAATCCAGATTCGAAACATCCATACTCTCTTTGATGCAACTTTGCAGTTCTTTCTGGCTGCTATTAAATGGATCCATATTTAGTGAAGCTAAAAATGCATCACGATAACTTATACGCGACACCACCGTTGTTTCAAACAGGCATTCGAACAAACGAATACATTGCTGCAACAACTGCTCTAGATTCCAGCGAGGAACATACCATTCAATCATGGTGAATTCTGTTTTATGCCGGCTTCCCTCTCCGTCATTACGGAAGGCCTTACAAATCTGGTACATGGGAACAGGCGTTTTTTCTAACAAACGTTTCATTGCGAACTCGGGCGAACTCTGCAAAAAATATTGCTCACCCCTAACAGCCAGGCTTAAATGATGGATATAAGGGTCGGGTGTTGCACAGGGATAAAGCAAAGGTGTATCAACTTCCACCAAACCCTCTGCTTCAAAAAATACACGAATCTTTTTGAGTAGACTCGCGCGAGCATGAATAAGTTCAGACGTTTCCAAATCAGCTTTTAGCGCGACTCTGATATTCTCCAGAACGCGTATCAACTCGAAGCACATCGCCGATAGAAATAAACAGCGGTACGTTAACCACTGCGCCAGTCGCCAGTTTTGCCGGTTTGGTACCGCCATTAGCGGTATCACCTTTAAGACCAGGGTCGGTTTCCACCACCTCAAGCTCAACAAAATTTGGAGGGGTGACAGTCAATGGCGTACCATTCCAAAGTGTTACCGTACAGGTGTCTTCTTCCTTCAACCATTTCATGGCGTAATCCACCGCACTTTCATTGGCGGCATATTGCTCGAAAGAATTAGGCTCCATAAAGTGCCAGAACTCACCATCGGTATAAAGATACTGCATGTCAATTTCAACAACGTCTGCACCTTCCAGACTTTCACCCGACTTAAAGGTTTTTTCCCACTGACGTCCCGTTTTAAGATTCTTTAACCTGACACGATTAAAAGCCTGTCCTTTACCAGGTTTTACTACCTCGTTTTCAACAATGGTGCATGGATCGCCTTCAAGAATGACCTTGAGACCTGCCTTGAATTCATTGGTAGAATAAAATGCCATAATGCTATTTCACCTTATCATTCGGATTAAAACCGACGTGTTATTTAACAAAAATGTCCAAGAGACAACCATTAGATTCCATGAAGACCATTGATCTTTTAGAGCAGGAATATCCTGAAAAAAACCAGAACCCTTCCTCTTTACAATTTTCGGTGCAACAACAGCATCAGGAAGAGTGGCAGCAAGCCCTGTCTCAAGCGGTGACGAACCCTAAACAATTATTACAAGCCCTGCAACTGGATGCCAGCCTTCTAAACGATGATGTCTTAGAAGCTTCAAAACAGTTCAGGACTTTTGTGACAGAAAGCTTTCTTAAAAGAATAAGAAAAGGTAATCCTGATGATCCCCTGTTCAAACAGGTATGGGCAAATCCTCTAGAATTGTATGAGCATCCAGATTTTGAAAATGACCCTTTAGAAGAGGCTAAAGCCAATCCCGTACCCGGCTTACTACATAAATACCACGGTAGGGTCTTACTCATTACTAACAGTCATTGTGCTATTAACTGCCGTTTCTGTTTCAGGCGAAACTTTGCCTATCACGACAATCATTTTTCAAGCAAACACCAACAGGCAATCGTTGATTACCTCACACAGAATCCTACCATTGAAGAAGTTATCCTTAGTGGCGGCGATCCCTTGCTGCTCAATGATTCAAGGCTGGGCGAATTACTAACACTCCTTGAACCCATTCATCACATCAAGCGACTCAGAATCCACAGCCGAATTCCTATCGTGCTGCCCTCTCGTATGACCAAAAATCTAATTAACACCCTCAATCAAAGCCGCTTGCTCAAGGTTCTGGTCATTCATAGCAATCACCCTCAGGAATTCAATGAGGAGGTTGGCAAGGCACTGGCTATGTTGCATTTATCCTTCCTTCAGGTTCTCAATCAAAGTGTTCTGCTAAAAGGGGTTAATGATGACGTGGAAACCCTGATTTCCCTTCAACAGACCCTCTTCGAACATCAGGTACAAAGTTATTACCTTCACACTCTGGATAAGGTAAAAGGAACTTCTCACTTCGACCTGCCTCTAGAACATGCAAAAGCAATCTATCAGCAACTCCAGGCTAGGCTCCCGGGTTACATGCTCCCAAGATTAGTGAGCGAAATCGCTGGAAAGACTGAAAAAACGCTGATTTTCTAGCTTTCTTTATAAAAAAATGAGGGAAAACTCACAAAATACCCAACTTCAAAGGGATTGAGGCAAAAAGTGATGGATTTATTGGACTTTTATGGCTTAGAATTCAATCACTTAGAAGAATAATATATCAACTTACTTGAAATTCAGTCGGCTTCGCCTATTGCCGATGCCATTGTTTAGAACATTCATTTGGTAGAAAGTCATAAACTGGAAAGTTATAAAAGTCACTAGAGATGGAAAGTAACGCAACCATACAGCTTCGTGTTCCCAAACAGGATCTCCTCAGCCTGACCTTCGATGCGTCTACGCCTAAGAAGATGACTGCCTGGGTTGAATCCCTGCCAATGGTGAATGTTGGTGAAAGTTCAAGACGTCTCTACGGCGCAATACAGGAACTGAATCGCTTCAAGACTGATGCAAGAACACGCTTGCAAATGCTTGAACAAATGCGTGGTCCTATTCATTACGTATGCAAATCCCTGGAAAAACATTTTCTCAATCAGTCAATCGTTCTGAATGACAAGGAAAGCAAGGTCGCAAATCTTTCTCAAGCTTTACAGAATCACCTTGCCACAGGTTACAAGATTATTGTTATTGAAACGCTTTCGCAGAAAACTTCTGAAGCGGCAAAGTTAAGAGCCATTGCAACCCATAGAGCGCTTACCGAACTGTCTGGAAATCTTTTGCGCTGTTACCAACTGTATTTCCCTACACCAAATGGTTTATGGAGAGAGATACATCAACTTTACACACTCGCAGATCACTATGGCATTCTGGATCAACGCTTTGAGGATGAAGTTGTAAAGAGCAACTTAAGCGTCAAAGAGTGCTACTACAAGACAATGCTGCTATCCACGGCCAGACCAAACCAGCTCAGACAACAGGAAATAGCTCACCTTTCTTCTGTTTTCAATTTGTGGGCCGAACACTGTGAGCTCACATCCTTTGCGTCGACACCCCTACCCTTCGTTGTTGATCTTGAAAGTGACCAAGGTGCGCTCTATACACAATGGAATCGAGATAGCCTGCGACATAAAGCAAGATCCCTGCGTTATGTAAATGTGAAGGCGCTAGTTGAAGTGGTTAAAAACCGTATACAGAATACCAATAGTGACGAAAAGGTCGAATTGATTATCAAGACCTTGTCGCCAACTGTCCTGAGGCATCTACTGCAATCGTGGAGCGCTTCTTCTCAAAGAGCTTTTGCCCGTACCCAAACGGAAGGTCCTATCTCTCTTGCCTTCGGGCTCGGTGCAGTACACCACTTTATCGCCAACGGTCAGGAATTCGGCATGATGCTCTCTGGTGGCAAGCAAGAGATACTTGTTAAGGAAGAAAGCGATAATCCATTCCTGAGTGCCGGAAACAATCGTAATTATGGCTTTAATGAAGAGTTACGTTCTGGCGGTGATGTGTGGGCGCTTCAAGCCATTAGTGTTTCTGAAAAAAAATCAGGCAAAACGAACTCAAAAGATGAAAACAAAAATCAATTCAATGCCTATCAGTGCCAGATGGTAGACACTAGCCCAGGTGGCTATTGTCTTGAATGGAAAGGTGGTGCACCAACTCTGCTAAAAACAGGTGAAATGATTGCCATCAAGGAACCTAAGCAGGAACAATGGAGCATGGGAGTTATTCGATGGGTTAAGAAACTATCAACCGAAACCCTTCGCCTTGGACTTGAACTGTTAGCTCCTCATGCGGAAGCAGTTGGTGCCAAGGTTATCCATAAAGATGGCAGCACAACTGAATACATGCGCGCCATCCGCTTACCTGAATTAAAGGCTATTGGACACGCTAGCACCCTCATCACACCGAGACTGACGTTTAAAGAAGGTTACAAGGTGCTACTCAATATCTCAGGCAGGGAAGTGCGAGTTCAGCTCACCAAAGAAATCGGCGCAACAGCCAGTTTCAGCCAGTTTGAATACAAGATTATGGGTGAGAAAGCTGCTAGCAAAATGAAAGCAGAAGAGATAAATGAAGACTTGATTCCCACACTGGAAAAACAGAATGACGACGACGATGATTTCAACTCACTCTGGACGAGTATTTAGCTGTCCTTTACACTAATCTCCCGTTTATATCTGCCTCAGTTCAGCCTTTTTAGGAATACTTTTTTTACCGATTCATTATGAGCCAATCTGCACTATCCACACTTCACCTTCTCATTTTGCATGAGTCCACAGACTTGGCTGAGCAAATGATTAACAGTTTAAGAAATGCTGGGCACGCCACCCGGGCTCACCACATCAATTCAGAAGATGACCTGACTGAACTTTTGCAGAGTAAAGCTTGGGATATGTTTGTCGCAAGACCTCAAACGGATTTCCTGAGTGCTAACGATGCGATTCTACAAATCCAGAAACTTGAAAAAGATGTCCCAAGCATCGTACTACTGGATGATGAAGACCTTGATACCGTCAACGAATACCTTCAAGCAGGTGCCGAAGATGCCATTCCACAAAGTGATAGCTTAAGACTTCAACTCGTTGTTGCACGCGAACTGAAAAACCTCGTCAACCGCAGGAAGATGAGAGAGTCCGAACGCTCCATTAAAGAAACCGAAAAACGCTCAAGCCAGTTACTTGACCACTCAAAAGATGCCATCGCTTACGTTATTGATGGCATGCACGTTTATGCGAATCAGGCTTACATTGACCTCTTCGCCTTTGATGACGAAGAAGATATTGAAATCACACCTGTGATGGACTTGATTTCAAAAGCACATAAGGAAAAGTTCAAGGAATTCATCAAGGAAAACAGTGATGAGGAAATCCGTGAGATTCAGCTCAAAGGTAGAAAACAAAACGGTGATGAATTTGATTTAACGCTCGTGATGGCGCGAGCAGAATATGATGGCGAAGCCTGTACACAGATAAAAGTTCCTGCATCGGGTGACAACCCTGAACTTAAGAAACAGCTTGAAGCCCTCAAGAGTCAGGACATGGTCACTGGCCTGCCAAATCAAACTGCTTTTGAAGATGTTCTGGACAAAGCTGTTGAAAGGGCTATTAAAGAACAATCCACCTATGCACTTTTCAATATTCGTATCGATTACTTCAACCGAACACGTTCAGAGATTGGTGTAGCAGAGGGTGATGTACTTTTAAATAGCTTGGCGAAAAAGTTACAGGAGTTTTTCCCAGCGCCTAATTACCTCGCCCGCTTTGGTACAGATACTTTTACTGCGCTGGATTACGAAAAAGGTTTCGATCAGGCCAAGGAACATGCTGAAAGTATAAGAGAAGCTATTTCAAACCATATGTTTGAAATTGGTGACCGCACTGTACAAATCACTATTAGTATCGGTATTGCCTTTGTAAACGAAGTAACCACCGATGGCGATGTTATTCTTAACAAAGCGTATCAAGCTTGCCAGCTTGCCTATGAAGGCGGCAAACAGGGTAACGAGGTAAATGCTTACCAACCTGCTGCTGCGAAGAAGACAGCTCAAAACATCAACGTGGCTGAAACGCTTCAGGAAGCTATGGAGCATGGTCAGCTGCAAGTTCTCTTCCAGCCCATCATCAATCTTCAAGATGAAAATGATCAATCCTATGAAGTCTTCATGAATCTGAAAGATGAAGAAGGTAATGAAATGTCAATGGAAGAATATTTGCACGGCATTACCATAGATGAAATTGGAGAGAAGATTGATCGCTGGGTAATCGTACAAGCCATTAAGGCGCTCGCAGAAAATCGCGCAAAAGGTAATAACACAAAACTATTTATTAACTTGACCATAAAAACGGTTCTCGATAAAGGCTTTGCTGCCTGGCTAGCTGTGGCTCTCAAGGCTGCGAAGCTTCCAGGTAATTCCCTGATTTTCCAACTCGCTGAGCCAGAAGCCGTTTCATATCTAAAACAGGCCGCTGCTTTTGCCAAGGCTGTTAACGATCAGAAATGTCAAATTGCAGTGAAACATTTTGGGGGCTCGTTGAATCCATTTAATATTGTGCAGCACATGAATATAGATTACTTCAAAATCGACCATTCCTTTGTCAAGGATTTGAATGATGAAGAAAATAAGGAAAGCATTACTGCCTTGATTTCTGGTGTTCATGAAAGAGAGAAGAAAGTGGTTGTGCCTTTCATTGAAAGCGCGACCATGCTTTCAAGTATTTGGCAAATGGGAGCAGACTATATTCAGGGTTACTACTTCCAGGAACCTTCGCCTGTGATGAACTACGATTTTGCGAGTGACGAGTAAAACTTTTATTCGTCTTTTTATTCGTCTTTTTATTCTTCCTCTGCTTCACCCCTGCCGTTAAGAAGTTCCTGAATATCTTTTTCTGCAATTCCCATCAGGTAAAGAATTCCATCTAAGCCAAAAGTGCTAATGGATTGTTTGGCTGTCTCTTTCACAATAGGTTTAGCCCTGAAGGCGATACCCAGACCAGCAGTACTTAACATTTTCAGATCGTTGGCTCCATCACCAACCGCAATAACCTGCTGTAAATTGATATTTTCTTTTTCTGCAAGCTCCTTTAATAACTCTGCTTTTCTTTCAGCATCAATAATCTCACCACGCACTTTACCACTCAACTTACCATCGATGGTTTCCAGTTGATTAGCAAAAACATAATCCATGCCTAATTTTTTCTTGATGTAGTTACCAAAATATTCGAAGCCCCCAGAAATAATTGCCGTTTTATAGCCAAGCACTTTTAAGGTCGATATCAGCTTTTCTACACCTTCACTCAGTTTTAGGTTATTAGCTATATCCTGCAGACAACTTTCCTCAAGCCCTTCAAGCAAAGCAAGTCGTTTGGTAAAGCTTTCTTTGAATTCAAGTTCACCACGCATCGCTGATTCTGTAATCGCAGCTACCTGCTCTCCTACACCAGCATGTTTTGCCAGCTCATCAATCACTTCCGCTTCAATCAAGGTTGAATCCATATCAAAGACCACTAAACGCCGATTTCTTCTAAACGCGTTGTCCATCTGAAAAGCAATATCAATATCAAGCTGACTGGCAATGTTAAGGAAACTATTCCTTAGCTCTATCCGGCTTGCCGGTTTTCCTCTTATCGAAAGCTCAATACATTCTGGTGTCAGGCTTTTATTTTCATCACTCAAGGATACCCGACCAGAAAGACGTGTGATGGTTTCAATATTTAATTCATTTTCCGTGATAATTTCGCTCACAGCCTGAAGGTTTCTCGCACTCATCTTTCGACTCAGCAAAGTCACGATGTAACGATTTTTTCCCTGCTCACTAACCCATGACTGATATTTTTCATCCGAAATGGATTTCCATGAAACCTCTACAGGCGCATCTGAAACATAAGCCTCAAGTGCCTCCATGACACCTTGAACATTCTTATTGGTAGGTATAGCAACAAGAATCCCTAGCGCCAAGGTGTTATGAATAACTGACTGACCAATATCCAGAACATCAGCATCATACTCACCCAGAATATGACTAACATCCTTTGTCAGGCCTTGATGGTCTCTGCCATTAATCTGTATTAGAAAAATTTGATGTGTACTCATTCCCGATTAATCCTGATAGCTAGACACTCACAACTTCAGCCTTATCCACTTTCTGTAAACCTTTTGGCAGTTTCAAGCCTCTGCGACCACGTTCACCACGATAATGTTCCATATCTTTTATTGATAATGTTAAATGCCGCTTACCTGCATGAATAAGTAATTGGTCCTTACCAGATAATACAGCCACTGCTACCAGAAACTCTTCTCTTGCGCTGGACTTTGCAGAAGGAATATTCATGATTTTATTTCCCTTACCCTTTGAAAGCTCTGGCAGTTCACTCAATGGAAAACAAAGCATACGCCCTTCATTACTGATAGCAGCTATCAAACTGTCTTCATCCTTTACCATACAAGGCGAAAGTACTTTCGAATTTTTTGGTGGTTTTAATACAGCTTTTCCATTCTTGTTCTTGGTAATCATGTCTTTTAACTGCACGATAAAACCGTAACCGGCATCAGAACTGAAAAGATATTTCTGATTCTCATCGCCCATCATTACACCTTCAAAACTTGCTCCTGGCGGACAACTCAGACGCCCCGACAAAGGTTCTCCCTGGCCTCTCGCTGAAGGAAGTGAATGTGCAGCCTGAGTATAGGTGCGACCCGTAGAATCAAGAAATACAGCGAGTTGATTGCTTTTGCCTTGTGCTGTCATTTTAAGGGAGTCGCCTGATTTATAACTTAAGGATGCAGCGTCAACCTCATGACCTTTTGCAGCCCTTATCCAGCCTTTATCAGAAAGCACCACAGTAATTGCCTCACTGGATACCAGATCTTCTGCTTTAATTGCCTGCGCTTCTGAACGAACAACAATGGCTGAGCGTCTATCATCGCCGTGTGCCTCAATAACTTCTTTTATCTCCTTGGCAATCAGCTTTTTCATCTTTGCTTTTGAGCCCAGGGTTTTTTCAAGGCTATCCCTTTCCTTTGCCAGATCTTTCTGCTCACCCCGAATTTTTTCTTCTTCAAGTTTTGCCAAATGCCTTAATTTCAAATCCAGAATAGCTTCAGCTTGCCTGTCAGAAATTTTAAAACGCTTCATTAATACAGGTTTCGGCTTATCTTCACTACGAATAATGGCGATAACCTCATCGATATTCAGAAAGGCAATTAAAAAGCCTTCAAGGATATGTAAACGTTCCTGAACTTTTTCCAGACGATACTGCAAACGTTTAGTAACCGTTTCTGTTCTGAAAACCAACCATTCTTCGAGAATGTTCTTTAAACTCTTAACCTGAGGATTGCCATTTATACCAATCACATTCATGTTTACGCGATAACTTCGTTCAAGATCGGTAGTTGCAAACAGGTGCATCATGAGTGCTTCTTTATCTATGCGATTTGAACGTGGCTCAATCACAAGGCGCGTTGGGTTTTCATGATCTGATTCGTCACGTAAATCTGCAACCATTGGCAACTTCTTGGCATTCATTTGCTGTGCAATCTGCTCGAGCACTTTCGCCCCGGAAGTCTGGTAAGGCAGAGCGGTAATAACAATATCGCCATCTTCCATTTCATACACAGCACGCATACGGAGAGCGCCTTTACCACTTTCATACATTTCTGCAATTTCATTTGCAGGTGTAATGATTTCTGCATCTGTTGGATAGTCAGGACCTTTAACAATCTTACACAGTTCTGTAATGGTAGTTTTTGGCGCTTCCAGAAGTTTGATGCAGGCCTCACCAACCTCTCTCAGGTTATGTGGCGGAATATCCGTTGACATACCCACAGCAATACCGCTTGTCCCATTGAGAAGTAAGTTAGGAATTCTAGCTGGCAGGAGTTTTGGCTCATCCAGAGTTCCATCAAAGTTTGCTTGCCATTCCACCGTACCCTGACCAAGCTCACTTAAAAGAACTTCAGCATATTTTGACAACTTCGATTCCGTGTATCGCATGGCTGCAAAGGATTTAGGATCATCCACCGAACCCCAGTTTCCCTGCCCCTCAATCAAGGTATAGCGATATGAAAACGTTTGTGCCATCAACACCATGGCTTCATAACAGGCTGAGTCACCATGGGGGTGAAATTTACCTAACACATCACCAACGGTTCTGGCCGACTTTTTATATTTTGCAGAATTCTTTAAACCCAACTCTGACATGGCATACACAATACGACGCTGAACCGGTTTCAAACCATCACCTACATGAGGCAAGGCTCTATCCAGAATCACATACATGGAATAGTTCAGATACGCATCAGAGGTATATTCCTTTAAGGATTTCTGCTCGATGTTTTGCATGTTATTCGTAAGATCGCTCATAAATCATTATACCTGTCTAAAATTGTCTAGGCCTGAATTTCCGCAGAATGTCCATTTTTCTCAATCCAGTCGCGTCTATCAGAAGCACGTTTTTTTGAAAGCAGCATATCCATGGATTCATCAAGTTTTTTCTCATCATCGATTACCAGCTGAACTAATCGACGTGTATCTTCCGCCATGGTCGTTTCCCTTAATTGCATCGGGTTCATTTCACCCAAGCCCTTGAAGCGCTGAACATCAATTTTTCCACGTTTTTTCTCTGCATCAATCCTGTCAAGAATACCCTGTTTCTCATCCTCATCGAGTGCATAAAAAACTTCCTGCCCCACATCAATTCGATAAAGCGGCGGCATAGCAACATACACATGCCCCTCTCTCACCAAGGTGCGGAAATGTTTTACAAACAAAGCACACAACAAGGTGGCAATGTGTAAACCATCAGAATCCGCGTCAGCCAGAATACATACCTTGTCATAGCGTAAGCCGCTAATATCGCTGGAATCCGGATCAACGCCCAAGGCAACGGCAATATCATGCACTTCCTGAGACGCAAGAATTTCATTGGAATCCACTTCCCAGGTATTCAGGATTTTTCCACGTAAAGGCATGATGGCTTGATAAACCCTGTCACGAGCCTGCTTCGCAGAACCGCCTGCAGAATCACCTTCCACTAAAAACAATTCAGTTTTACTCGTGTCCTGACTAGTGCAGTCAGCAAGTTTTCCAGGTAAGGCTGGGCCAGACGTTACTTTCTTTCTTTCAACTTTTTTACTGGCTTTTAATCTTTTCTGTGCACTGGAAATCACCAGCTCTGCAATGGCTTCTCCATCTGCTGTGTGTTGATTCAACCACAGACTAAACGCATCTTTCACGACACCAGAGATGAAAGGCACTGCCTGTCGTGACGATAACCTTTCTTTTGTTTGACCTGAAAACTGGGGATCAAGCATTTTTAGCGAAAGGATGTAGGCGCAACGATCCCAAACATCATCAGGTGAAATCTTGATGCCTTTAGGTATCAGGTTACGGAATTCACAAAATTCACGTATGGCTTCTGCAAGACCCGTTCTTAAACCGCTGACATGAGTCCCGCCTTGCATGGTAGGAATCAGGTTGACATAACTTTCAGCTGCAGCGCCATCACCCCCTTCAGGTAACCACTGGACAGCCCAATCCACAGCTTCTTCAGTTGCACTGAAACTACCAACCCACGGAGCAGCTGGTAACACTTCAAAACCTGAAGTGGTTTCCGCCAGATAATCCGATAGTCCTTCCTCATACAACCAGGATTTAGTTTCTCCCACCAGCTTGTCATGAAAAACAATTTCCAGACCTGGGCACAATACCGCTTTGGCTTTTAACAGATGTTTCAGCCTTGGCGCAGAAATTTTTGGAGAATCAAAATATTTTTTATCTGGAAGAAAACGAATAACGGTACCGGTCGTTCTTTTTGAACAGTCATCAATTTTTTTCAGCTTAGTTGCCCGATCACCATTCTTGAAGCCCATGCGATATACACCACCATCTCGCTGAACAGTCACTTCAAGCACCGAGGAAAGCGCATTCACCACTGATACACCCACACCGTGCAAACCACCTGAAAACTGATAATTCTTTCCTGAAAATTTTCCACCTGCATGTAAACGCGTAAGAATCAGTTCCACACCGGGAATTCCCTCTTCCTTGTGAATATCAACAGGCATGCCGCGCCCATCATCCTTCACCTCAACAGAACCATCTTTATACAGGGTTACTTCGATTTTTTTTGCAAAGCCTGCCAGCGCTTCATCTACACTATTATCAACAACCTCCTGAACTAGATGATTCGGTCGTGTTGTATCCGTGTACATGCCCGGTCTTTTCTTAACAGGGTCAAGACCACTCAGGACTTCAATTTCATCAGCGGTATATTTGCCTTTTGACATGGTTTTAATGCCCTTCACTAATGGCTAACTAATCTCAATAAAAACTTCATTGCCAGCACTAAGCTAAAGCCTGCTGATAAAAATCCAGCATCTCTGGCAGAAAGCGTTCAAAATTCTGAAAACGATGATCGCCTCCAGAAATGACTTTTTGCTTGCAAAGTTTATACTTTTTTTCAGCAAGACGATAATCCAGAACTTCATCACCCTTTTCAAGAAAACAGTAAATTTTTTCTGGATACTGCAATGCTTCAGCAGAAATACTTTTCAAAACGTTTAAATCCTGCTGAACAAATAAATGTTTCTCACCGGTATAGATATTTTCAATCTGCTGGTCGATTAAACCTTCAAAAATCGATTCTGCAAAAGCCACTGGATTAATAAGTACCGCTGGACAATTAAACAGTTGGGAAGCCCAGGCGGCATAAAATCCTCCCATGGAACTTCCCATAAAGACAGGTCGCTGTTTTTCAGCCATAAGTCTTTTAATACAAGTTAGCGTTTGTTCTGGTGAAAAAGGAAGATCAGGTGAAAAACAGCTTATATGTGCTAACTCGGGTTTCCTTTCAAGAAATTGCTGCAGTGCTTGCGCTTTCTGTGAACGTGAAGACGATTGAAAACCATGAAGGTAAATAATCGTATAACTGCGTTCATTAGTCAGCATTCAGTGTCTAGTTAGTGTGAAAATCGTTTAAGCGCACCACGTCCGTTTCAAAATGCCCGTCATCGTAACAACGTATCCATCGATAGGCTGGGGCTTTTTCATCCAGTGCAAATTCGCTCATTTCTGGTTTGAACTGGGCGCAGGTTGATGGTGTCGCATAAAAAGGAATTCCCTTTCTCTCTGTTAAACGATCCTGGTGTACATGGCCATAGATACAAAGCTTAACGTTGCTGAACCGATCCAGTATCTCAAATAATTTATCGGCATCATCTATCACCTGCTGATCTAACCACTCACAGTTAATCGGCATGGGGTGATGATGAAAACAGAGTAGCACTGGTGAATTACCATAAGTGTTTAAGGTAGTTTCAAGGTAAGCAAGTTGTTCGTCTCCAAAGTGCCCGCCTACCTGATCTTCCACGCTGGAATTAATCAATACAATCTTCCAGGGGGAAGATTTCGTATCCTCTTCAGAAACAATGCAAGGAGCTACCCGTTGTTCTCCAAACTCATCCAACATAGGCTGGACATAATCATGATTACCTTGCAGGAAATAACAGGGAGCATTAAGGGTATTCAGGAACTGATGAAAGCGTTGATAGGAAGCAACGCTTCCATCCTGGGAAATATCGCCCGTAGCAAGAAGTACATCTATTTTTCTATTCCCATCAGCAAGCTCTTTTCTGATTTGATCTAAGGTCTTCTCAAAAAGAATCTGGGTCTCAACACCATAAATAGCACCCTCCACCTGCTCGCGAAAGTGGATGTCGGTAATCTGCAGGATATCAAGATAATCTTTATGCTTCATTGAGGCGCAATATTAACATAAGCATTTAAAGGAAACATTGAATTAGCACACGCAGGAAAACATCCAGAAAAAACTAACTCGCTCTTGAAGAAGCTAATTAAATTGCACTAAAAAAACAGGAAATAACTTAAACCACCCGATCACTCAAGTCGACACTGTGTCCAAATTTAAGACAATAGCTAAGCCAGTCTGCCAGAAACTCATTGCACAGCGCTTTTTCATCCTTTTGCATCATTCTGTCATTGGGGTATTGGTAACTCGGTCGGAGTTTTCCTACACCCTGAAAAGAAAGCACCTCTGCCATTCTGGCATCATGGTATAAACGCACATCCATACGAGTTGAGGTCTTCAATGACACATCTTCCTGAATCAGTCTCAAACTGGTTGTATAGCGACAACGCTCAAGAATCTCGATTCGTATCTTACCCAAGTCGTGCTCTTTTCTTGAAAGACCGAACATCCTCAAGTCTTCAGTCTCGAAATAAGGAAGCAATTGCATCATCTTGGCATAGTTGGCATCGCACAGGCTCATGAATGCAGAAAGATCAGGAATATAATGGCGTTTAACATCATCATGTTTCAATAACTGACGTTTCCCACCACTTTTCTGTTTAACAACATCAATCGTCATAACTGCTTAAACACCTGCTCTTTCTCTACCGGAATTCACATAAGCCTGAAGCCACTGTAAGGCTATGATGCCTATAGCATTATTCATTTGTCCAGTTTTCAATAGCTCAAAGGCTGTTTCACAGGACAGCACATGCACCTTGATATCTTCGTTTTCTGAAGCCAAACCGTGTAAGCCGCCAAGCCCCCTTGCATCTACCTCGGCGTAAAAAAGATAGAGTTTTTCATTACAGGCTCCTGGGCTCAGATAAAACTCATGAATCAGTTTCAGAGAAAGCAACTCACAACCCGCTTCTTCCATACTTTCCCTTCGGGCTATTTGCTCAGGTGTTTCATTGGTATCCATTAAACCGGCAACCAGTTCAAGCATCCATGGCGTCTGGCTGTCTTCCAAGGCTCCTACCCTGAATTGCTCAATTAACACAACAGCATCGCGCACAGGGTCATGCATTAACACCGCCACTGCATCTTTTCTTACCATCAATTCCCTTGAAATCGCTTCGCTCAAACCACCCGCAAATAGTCTATGTTTAAGTGAAAAACGATCCACCGCAAGAAAGCCATCATAAAGCCGCTCTCGCTCAAGAATCTCTACATCTTCCGGGGTAAATGTTTCGCGTTTAAAACCAGACATCTTATTGCTTCTGGTAAAGTTTGCTTCCCTGATTTCTGAACTCTCTGGACTTCTGCTCCATGCCTTCTTCCATGTCTTTCATTTTGACCTCTGAAACACCTAGCTCCTGCTGTTCAGCATAATCCCGTACATCCTGTGAAATTTTCATAGAACAGAACTTTGGCCCGCACATGGAACAGAAATGAGCAACCTTATGAGCTTCCTTGGGCATGGTTTCATCGTGATAGGCACGGGCTGTTTCAGGATCAAGACCAAGATTGAACTGGTCTATCCAGCGAAATTCGAATCTCGCCTTCGACATGGCGTTATCACGAATCTGCGCACCAGGATGACCTTTGGCAAGGTCGGCTGCATGTGCCGCAATCTTATAAGTAATGAGCCCCTGTTTTACATCGTCCTTATCAGGAAGACCCAAATGTTCTTTCGGCGTGACATAGCACAACATAGCTGTGCCATACCAACCAATCATGGCTGCACCAATGCCCGAAGTAATATGGTCGTAACCCGGTGCAATATCAGTAGTTAATGGACCCAAGGTATAAAAAGGTGCTTCACCACATTCCCTCAATTGCTTGTCCATGTTTTCCTTGATCAGATGCATAGGCACATGACCAGGACCTTCAATAAACGTTTGCACATCGTGCTTCCAGGCTATTTTTGTAAGCTCACCAAGGGTTTCCAGTTCTGCAAACTGTGCTTCGTCATTTGCATCGGCAATCGAGCCTGGACGCAAACCATCGCCAAGGGAAAAAGAAACGTCATACTGTTTAAGAATCTCGCAAATATCCTCGAAGTGCGTGTAAAGAAAATTTTCCTTGTGATGGGCAAGGCACCACTTTGCCATGATGGAACCGCCGCGTGAAACAATTCCCGTCAGCCGTTTTGCTGTCATAGGCACATAGGCAAGGCGCACGCCCGCATGAATCGTAAAATAATCCACGCCCTGCTCAGCCTGTTCAATCAATGTATCCTTGAAAATTTCCCAACTCAGGTCTTCAGCAATACCACCTACTTTTTCTAAGGCCTGATAAATTGGCACCGTTCCAATCGGTACGGGTGAATTACGAATAATCCATTCACGGGTTTCGTGAATGTTATTGCCTGTTGATAAATCCATAACCGTGTCTGCACCCCAACGTGTTGACCAGGTCATTTTCTCAACTTCTTCCGCAATGGAAGAAGACAAGGCAGAGTTACCAATGTTGGCATTCACCTTCACGAGAAAATTCCTGCCAATAATCTGAGGCTCAAGTTCAGGATGATTGATGTTAGCTGGCAACACAGCTCTTCCACGAGCGATCTCTTCTCGTACAAATTCTGGCGTGATTTCCTTAGGAATGTTTGCACCAAAACTCTGTCCAAGATGCTGGAAATCCAGTTCCCTTGCATTAGCAAGTTTCATATTTTCCCTAATGGCCACATATTCCATTTCAGGTGTAATGATGCCCTGCTTCGCGTAGTGCATCTGACTAACGTTACCTCCCTTAAGTGCACGTCGCGGGCTCTTCAAATTTGGAAAACGAATACCATCAAGTTTCTCGTCTTTTAAACGTTGCAAACCATAAGAAGATGAAATGCTTGATAACAACTCAGTATCCTGTCTCTCGCTAATCCATTGCTCCCGCAAAGGCGGTAGACCTTTGTTGATATCGATAGTTGCTGAAGGGTCAGTGTAAGGACCAGAGGTATCATAAACACGAATCGGCGCATTATGTTCAATGCCTTTTTCAGTATGGGTATCCGTAAGTGCTATCTCTCTCATGGCAACGCGAACACCTTGTAGCTCTCCCTCAACATAAACTTTTCTGGAAGCAGGAAATGGCTCTCTAGCAGACGCACTTAATTCTGATGCTCGTTTAAAAATCTCTTCCTTCATGTAATCTTTTGAAGCGCTCATGAAAATTCTCTAGTCTGGTGTGGGTAAATCTGAATTGCAGCGTATGCATGTACACATAAAGTACAAAAGCATGGAGCTATACTAGCAGTAATACCAATTCTGAAAAACTTTATTGCTGAGCTGAGTCTTTAACCACAATTGGAAAGTGGGTATCCTGAGCGACCATCTAGAAGTGGTTAAATAAGCTAGAAAAGCCCGTAATAACACCCAGACACTATGTATTCATCATTTTCCGTAAAAACCATTTGCTTACGTTTTCTTATGCTCTTGCTGTGTTGCAGCAGCACTTATGCATTGGCAGAAGACTTGATGCAGATTCATACTTCCATTCAGGAAAATGATCCGTCCTGGCATGCCAGCCAATCCGCTTACAAGGCGGGAAAACAATCAAGCGGTCTTGGCAGGGCTTATTTGCTTCCCAGTGTCGTCATTAGTGGCGAACACAAGGATGTTACCCAGAAACCTGAGTGTAATGGTGCGCCAGGTTGCACAGAAGATGAAGTCAACTTCACTTCAACCAGCTACCAAGTAAAGGTTGTACAACCGCTTTTTGATAAAGGCAAATGGCATACTTACCGTGGTGGAAAAGCCGATGCTGAACTTGCTGAAATACAGTACCAGGACGCACTACAAACCAATATCTACGATACGGCTGATCTTTATTTCAATGTGCTTCGCGCTCAGGAAGATTACAACCTGGCTGAAGCTGAACGTCTGGCGCTTGAAACACAATTGAAGGAAATCAAGGCAAAAGCAGATGCGGGCGTTACTGACCAGACGGAAGTAATTGAAACACAGGCATCTTACGACCTTGCCACTGTCAACCAGATTACGCTGCTCAGCTACCTCAAGGTTGCCTATGAAGACTTAGTAACGAGAACTAAAATCAAGAACCCTTCTGTGATGAGTCTCTCTAATGATTATCCCATTGAATATTTACAACCTTTCGATGAACAGTTCTGGGTAAATAAAGCAGCAGAAAACAGTCCTAAGCTTCTGGCGCTACGCCAAGAGGTTGCTATTGCCAAACAGAATTACCGGGAAAAAACGTCAGGCATCTACCCTTCTGTTGATCTCTTTGCAACCTTACTGGATCAGGATCAGGAAGGCGGTTTCTATTTTACCAACGGACAGACAGAGGCCTTCGGGATTCATGTTGAGTGGCCAATATTTGCAGGCTTAGGTGATTACTACACAGCGAAGCAACAAAAGGCGCTCTTTATAGAGAGCAGTGAAAACGTTCAGGCAGAAAGTCAGGAGTTTTCACAACTCGTCAGGAACCGTTTCCGTTCTATTTACACCGATGTATTAAAAGTAAATGCGCGAAAACAATACATGCTGTCATCGGAACGAGCACTAAAAGCTGTTAAAGCGCAATACGATATTGGTTCAAGGGATATGATTGATGTGCTCAATGCCCAACAACAGTTTTTTTCAGCACAAAAAGAATATGCACACTCTCGTTATGATTATGTGCTTGATCTCATGCAACTAAAACTTTTTATTGGCGAACTAAGTCTTGAGGATTTAAAAACGCTCAACGAATATCTGGTTGTCGATGAAAAGCTAATGCCCTTTGACCAGATTCCATAAACTGCCATACTTGCGTAAATGTTCTTAAATCATTTAGCTCATTATGGCTTTTCAACCTTCTCAATGGACTGATGTCCTTAGCTCCCTGCTTAATCCTGAACAACGTCATCGCAACGACCTGAGCACCCATCAGCAACTTAACTGGAACCGTTACTCGAACACACTTCCCGACGGTTTACATTTGCAATGGTTAAGTACCGCCGGATTTCGTTTCGACTATCAGGGTTACACCTTGTTGATTGATCCTTATTTCACACGCCCCAATCTGAGAAGAACCGTAATGACTTCTCATCTTGAAGCAGAATTGCCTACCATTGAACGCTATCTTGAGAAAGCTGACGCTGTGCTTTGTGGTCATACTCATTTTGATCATGCGCTAGATATTCCTGAAATCGTAAAACGTTATCAGTGTCAGGCTTTTGGTTCGTCTTCACTGAAACATTTACTTTCATTGAATGGATTACAGGAAAAAGCCACAGAAATTGAATGTGGGAAAGTTTATGAGCTTGGTCCTTTCGAAGTGACTTTCATTAAAAGTATTCATTCAAAACTACTTCTGGGTTTGAAAATTCCTTCTGAAGGCGAGCTTTGTTGTGAACATCTGGATCAACTTGGCGCTGGAAACTATCGTTGCGGGCAAGTTTACGGCATCCACATCAAGGTGGCAGGCGTAACTTTCTATCATCAAGGTAGCGCCAACCTGATTGAAGATACCATCATTCATCGCAATGTAGATTACTTTCTAGCGGGCATTGCAGGACGAAGTTTCACCAAGAATTACACAAAGCGCATTCTGCATGCCCTGTCTCCCTCCGTGATTATTCCTCATCACTTCGATAATTTTTTTGGAAATCTTGATCAGGATTTACGCTTCAGTCTTAATGTTAATCTCACAGGTTTCGTTGAAGAAGTGAAGGAAGTTTCAACTGACTTTGAGGTGAGAACGCTGGAAATACTACAACGCATCTAGTTTGCTAAGAATGGCTTGAACGCTGCTGTCTCATAAAAAGATAAAAACCACTAAGGGAGATAAGCACAAAAAAAACAGCAAAAGCATCCATAACATACACACCTGCGATTCCAAATAAACGACCGCTGTGTGCATCTAGCAGAATTCGTTCAATACTCACACCGTCACGCGGCAAGTAAGCAATATACTTTTCTGGCAAAGCAATCTTTTCTACAACTTCCTTTTGCATGTTTGCTTCATGACCAGATTCACTGAAAAGCTCCAATGCTTCTAAATCCAATCTCCACTGTTCCATGCCTTCGTTACCATTCCCTTCCAAAATCACCATATCGTTTTCAAGCCATATAGATTCGGGATACTTTCCTATAAGGGAAAAAACAAGCTCATCAAGCAGTAAACCTTCTTCAGACAGAACAAAGAGCGCCTGTTTTTCCAATACAAGCACATAGTTTTTAAATTCAAGTATTTTTAAATCTGGAGAACTACATGCCGACAACATTTGATTATCTACATAAAGATGACCTGAACTACAATAAATATAATGCTGGTTTAGCAGATAGGCTTCTGGCACTTGTAGTTTGATGCCATATAAATCGTTAAGCCAATCACTGTGAATAGACCGCTTATTAAAATCAAAATAATCGCTGTGATTTATCAGAATCCCTGAAAAAGCCAACCAGATGACAACAACAAAAGACATGAGCCCCAGACGTCGATGCCATGTTCTGAAAAAAATCCTGCTCATTAATTACTCGCCTTGATTTTCAGACTGCGTATTCGATGCTTCAAGTTGCTTATCAAGATAAGCATCCAGATACAAAGCCAGTCTTGCTGTCTTCCTGACTGCATTCACAGACAAAGTGGCGCCCGTAATATTGTCGATATTTTTATCAAGCGCCATCTTGTCATCAAAACCGATATTCTCTAATTGTTGTGTGAAACTCTCGTAATGAATTTCATAACCCCGACTTTCCCTGAAAACCAGAACATCCATGTGACTGATTCTTCCGTTTTCGATGATAAATCCCAGTGTAATGGGTTTATCTCGCCCAACTTTCTCAAGAATCCACGCGCGTTTCCCTTCCTGCTGCCAGTATCGTAAACGTGCCGTGGAAAGCACTTCCTGCAAATCATTGTTCAGTTTTTCACGTAGGTCCTGGTCAAGCCACAAAAAAGCCGCATCAGGCTTTGTCTGGAAATATTTCCCAAGAAATTTATCCTGAGTAAGGTAAACCTCAGCGTGAAGCCCCGGGCTGCAAAATAGCAAGATCAGGAAAACTGTCAGTAAATTTCGTTTCAAGATAAAACCTTTCATATAAAACAAAGAAAAAGCCTAAGCGAATCATAGCATGAAGCCTGTTCGCTTAAGCTTTTCTGAATGAAGTATGCCTAATTTCTATTGATTTTTACCTGCTTACTTCATGAGCTACATCATGAATATTGTTGATGCTGACTAAAAACTCCAGCCTAGCCCAAGGTTGACACCATTCAATTCTGAATCATCCGAATTATTGGTTTGCATCTGATAATCGGCTTTCACAACAACACGTTCATCTAACCAGTAATTCACACCCACATCGACCTGATCATAAGCGCTTTCGATACTGTCATCTGCTGCATTATCCCATTCGCTGTAACGCGTGAACACACCCAGATCGCTTCGCAGTTTGTAGGAAAGTTCAGCCAGCAAGCCTTCCTGCATACTGGAACCAGCTACGCCATCAAAATAACCTTCGTACTTATCATCAATGGACCACTGTGCATAGACTACTTTGGTTGTCAGGCGATCTAATTGCCATACCAGATTCGCGTTTACCAAATCTGCCGACACACCTAGCTCGTTTCCACCACTCAGATCACTTTGATGTTGCAAACTCAGTGCAAGCTCCACACCCTTCACAGGTTTGGCTTTTACACGCACAGTAAATGCTGGTTCATTACCATCGGCTTTCGCAGATTTCTGACGACCCTCACGAATGGATGTCGAAGTCAGACCATTCGTGCCATCCAAATACACTGCCTTTAGGGATGAATGCACTGCCACATCATAAGAAAAATGCTCTAAATCATTTGAATACATCACGCCTGTTTCCCACCAGGTGGCCGGAATAATCTTGCCTTCAACGTTGTTACGCTCAACACCATAGAAGGTATCTGGCTCATGGCTTTCGTTCATAAGACCCACAGGAATTAAAAACTGCCCCATGGTCAAACGGGAACCGTTCTCGAAGGTTTTCTCAATAAAAGCCTGCTCAAGCTCTACCTCACCCTCACCATCTTCGCCAACAAAACCATGCTCAACTTCTAGCTCAGTAAAGAGTTTTAAATCTTCGCTATATTCATGATTAATGAATAACACGAAACGATGGGCATCAATCATGTCCTTATCGTTGCCATCCAGGTTATTGAGATGATGCTCGCCATAACCACCTATAGTGGTGCTTGAGCTTTTTGTTTCTGTAGCTTTTTCATCCAGAACCGCTGCAAGTGATTCAACCTGCAGTTTCAACTGATTAATCTCCTGCTGCATGGAAGCAGTGTCATCTGCAAAAAGAGCTTGTGTAAACATAATCAGGCTACAGGCAAACAGGCCTGAAAGGTGCTTTTTCATAAGGAACTCCGTCAAAAAGTAATTAAATACAAAGACAAGGCGGCAGCCATGCCCTATTGGCGGAGGACTATAGAGGAAGTTAAATCTAAATGCAAATCATTATCATTTAGAACATGTAGCTTCGAATCAGCTCATTCAGTTTTTTGGCATCAAGCGGTTTGTCGATACAGTTATCCATACCTGCTGCCAGACAGATATCACGCTGGTCATCCAGAAGATGAGCTGTTAAGGCAATGATCACCAAGGGTAGCATCTGGTTCTTGCGTTCCCACTGCCTGATTCTTCTGGTTGCTTCATAACCGTCCATAACAGGCATTTCACAGTCCATAAGAATCAGGTCAAAGCTTCGGTCATCAGCCTGAACCTTTTCAAAAGCTTCCTGACCGTTAGAAAGAATTTCAACGCTGTGGCCGAGTTTCTGAAGGATGCCCTTAATCACCATCTGGTTAACGTCATCATCCTCGACAAGCAGTATTCGAAGACTTTCAGCCTTTTTCCTACCTGTTGAAGACACCGATGAATCAGACTCATCCAAATCGTTATGAATAGCACTCTGGAAAGCATCATAAAGACCGCTTGCAGCGCAGGGCTTCTCAACAGCAATGGAAATACCAGCCTCTAGCAACTGGCTACGTGTGGGCAGGTTCGCAATAGAGGTTAATAACACTCTCGGAATCTTCCTAAAGGATTCATGCTCACTCATCTGCCTCCCTAATTCCAGGCCGTCCATCACTGGCATATAAAGGTCGATGGAAACCAGATCAAAGCTAACATTGGCTTTTTCACTCTGGAATAGCATGTTCATCGCCTGCTCGCCATTGTGAGCGATGTAAGCTTCCATTCCCCACTTCTCAACCTGAATTTTCAAAAGCTCACAGAAAGTAAAATTATCATCGACAATCAGAATGCGGGTGCCTTTCAATTCCTGATGACTGACATCGTGCTTATGCAGGAATTTTCCTTCGCAGGCAGGAAGATTTATCTTGAACCAGAAAGTTGAACCCAAACCTTTGCGACTACTAAAACCGATTGAGCCGCCCATGAGTTCAATCAGCTGTTTGCAAATGGTTAAACCAAGACCGACACCACCACTCTTTCTTGAAATGGCCGTTCCTTTTTTGTCTTCCTGTGAAAAGGCATCGAAGAGAACGCGCTGATAGTCCTCATCAATGCCAACACCAGAATCAATCACACTGATTTTTGTTAAACCCGTTTTCTCATCAAGCAATAACACTTTAATAATCACCTGACCTTCTGGAGTAAATTTGACTGCATTGCTAAGAAGGTTAGACATGACCTGCTTAACTCGCTGCGGATCACCTTTCACCATGACTGGTACATTCGAATCAATATCTGCAATTAATTCCAGGGATTTTTCCAAAGCCCTTACCTTGTAGAATTCAATGGTTTCAAGCACCAGTTTTTCAAGATCAAAGGCGACTGGACGTATCTCCATATTGCCTGCTTCAATTTTGGAATAATCAAGAATGTCATTAATGATAGTGAGTAGCGCCTGCCCACTTTGATAAATGACATTGTTGTAATGCTTGTTAGTGGCATCTTCCAGTCGCTCAGCCAATAATTCCGACATACCTAAAATGCCTGTCATGGGCGTTCTGATTTCATGACTCATTTTTGCAATGAAATCACTTTTTGCTTTGTTGTCAGCCTTCGCTTGGTAGGTTTCTTCCTGCAACACACGAATGCGCGCACCCAAGGCCATGGAAATTAAAATTACTTCAAACATAAAACCGACTTGGGTCGCGTAAAAATGCTCCCTTCCAAAATCACTGACCCCAAGAAATGCAAGCGACGCATAAATCACTGTACAGCTAAAGACTGTCCAGGCAACCACGTAGTAAGCGGCAAAGAGTGAAGATTGCTTACGCCATGAATACACACCAACAATAATAAAACTCAGGAAACTTGTGGTAGTAATCCATGCTTGAGACTTTGCCACCAATTCAAAATTCTGCCCGAACAATGGCAAGAGAAACAGGGCGCACAAAATTGCCAAACCATAAAAATACCAAACCAGATAGTCAGAAATTTTCTTTAATTCAAGAAATTCCACAATAAATAAACATGAAAAAATCACCACCATGCCTATTGGTGCCAAACCTAGATATTGATCAATATCAGGTGTGTTAGGCCATAAAAACTCAAAGCCAATACCATTGATGCATGTGAAATATAATCCCGTTGAAACGACATAACTCACATAATAGAAGTAAGCGATATCACGTGTTGTCAGGAATACAAAGAAATTATAAAGAGCCAAAACACAGATAAGCCCAGTGAAAGCTCCAAACAGGAAAATAAGATTCTGAGCACTCCTATCCATGCTTTCCTGATCTTCAAGATAGATTGGCAAAAGCATATGATTTCGATGATCTATTCTGAAATAGACATCAACCACATCCTTTGAAGATACTTTAAAAGGAAATACAAGCTCAGGATGACGATAGGGTTTTTCATAAAAACTTTTCATATCAGAAAGATGATATTTTTCAGAAAGCTCTCCATTTACTAAAAAATAAACATCAATATTTCTTACAAATGAATTAGAAATATTCAGATACCAGCTTTCATTTTCAATTTCCCCAAAAGGAATCAGGATATGCATCCACACAGGATGTTTAAGAAAACCGATATTAACAATGCCGCTCTTGTTTTGTTGCCATTGATTTGCAGGAAGCTTGCGAACCCTTTCGAATGAGACCTTGTCATTTACATCAAGAAAATAATCTACGCGAGCTCCTAGATTGACCCCACCATTTTCTATCTCAATGGTATCTCTAGTGAGATTCAATTCCATGGCAACAAGAAAATTACTGAGTAAAAAAGAAGAAATAAGCGTAAACAAAACAAAAGAAACAAAAAAATTTCTTTTTGTGATTATCATTGAAGAACTGTTATTTTTTTTAAAAAACAGTGTTAAGTTTTTACTAGATGAGGCCATGCAAATCCTTTTGAGATTCATAAAAAGTTGCTTGTTTCGCTTAAAGGTAAAAGCAAATAAAAAAACATCAAAGCAAGCCGATTTTCCTTTGTAAGAAAAAGCTTACTTCGAATGGGATTTTTATTCTGATTTAAGGACTAAATTAACGCTAGGCACTTTTATAGGCAAGTCTTTAGTGAGGCTTATTTTCTTTTTCTTCCTCAAGTTACAACTCAATCCAAGGCGCCTGCCTGCCTGCTGCCATGACCGAAATAATCACGCCACTTGCTATATCAGCACCAGGAATTTTCTGTGACAGGCTAAGGGGAAATTTCGGTTTAGGCCCAAGGTCAGAGCCGGTGGTATAAAATAGTACGCTTTTCTCTTTTTCCTCTGTTTGCCGCCACTCTATGGCGCCCAAGACCGTTTCTATTTCACCTTCTATCGCCTCAAAACCCAAACGACTTTCAGACTCCCACGTGTAACGCATCAGGTATTCAACACTGAAAGAGGAAATGAATTTAACTCGTTTTCCCAAGCTCAAGGTTAGTAACACGTCTGCCGAAGGAATCTCTTTTAAAGGTACTGAAAAATCAGGGACTTCCAGAGTGCCGGCAACAAGATCTGAAGACTGCAATTGAGGTACATAATCTGCGTAGTGATTCATTTGTGCAGAAAAATGTCTTACATCCTTGAAAGATGCAGCCACCAGATAGGCTGCTGTCACGAAATGTAATGGATAGCCTCCGTAATCGGTATCAATGCGTTGCGTAGGATGCATGAACACAACGGCACCATTCTCAAGAAGCTTCTCAAGCGGTTTTAAGGGTAAGGAATCAACGAAAACAGGCACTTCTCCTTTCGTTAAATGGGCCTCAGCTTTTTCATTTTTGTTTAATATCTTCATGACCGTGTGCTTGAAGTTATACATATTCATCGCCACACCGGGATAGGGCCCAACCAGATCTTCGTCACTGATGCCACCAAGATTAGAGCCTTCATCATATTAACTCATATGACGGCTCAAATCCGTATCATTCATCACCTCTGCCCAATCGGTCACCGCCACTAGAGAGCGGTTTTTATCGACAGGAATAAACTCCCAGCGCCTGACATTAGCCATACTTAAAGGAGAAAGAACGGCTTTTGGTACAATCGGCACAACGCCCAGACTGACGCCCATATCCCCATAAAGAAACAAGGAAGAAATATCGCCATTGGGCTCATAACGGTTTCTGGCATAGAGATCGCCATTAATACGGATAATCGAAATCTTTCCCTGAATTCTGTATCGCAGTCCTATCTGATCCTGACTATCTCGATAGAGCACATTGGTTTCACGCACCATTGGTTCAACTTTTTTCCAACCATCCTTCTGATCATTTTCAATAATCAATTTCCTGAGCTCATCCGCAGATACAGGTATTTCTGTTAAGGCAGTAACAAAACGAGCGTTATGCCACCTAATCATCTTTCCATAATAGGGAACATCAATGGTTTTTGGCTGGTGCATCATTAATACAATACGATTGCCAACAAGAGAACGCAGCTCATCAATACCCAAACCTAAATCATGTATTCCTGGTGCCGGATTACGCCAGGCCAGTTCGTTAAGGTCTATATTGTAATCTTCAGTGCGGGAATTGTTTTTACTGAAAGTATTCAGCTCTTCCTGATACGCCGACAGTGGGTATGTCTGTGGCACATCTGTTTTTACCTCTTCAGCATGAAGTGAAAAGGACATTGCACAAAGAAGAACAAAACCAAACGCCATGAATTGCACATGAATTCGCTTTCGCTGAAACAAAAGATGCATTCAACTCTCCTTTTTGTTTATGATTGATATTCGTTGCATTGAGCTTGTTTTTACAGCATCAGCGACGAATACTCCTGAAAATACAGAAACAGAAGATTAGCTGTATTTTTCAGGAAAAACACATGAAAGATTTCAATTATGTTTAAAAAAGTCCTGATAGTCCTTTGTATTCTAGTATTGCTTGGTGCAGGCAGCTTTACCGTAGTCTTGTACCGCATGGGTATCAACCCTGCTCTCTGGTTTAGCATGCCTTCAAGCTCTTCTTTTACGCAAGCTGATAATAAAAACAACATCACAATCAGCCTTGAAGAAGTAATGTCAGGATTCAGTCAGGTCACTGATTTCAGTTTCTTCCCTGGTAGTGATACTCAGCTGCTCTTACTTCAGAAAACCGGTGAGCTTTTTCAGCTTGATCTCAACAGAAAAGAAAAATACTTAATCATGAAGCTTGACGTGCTTACCGATGCTGAACAGGGTTTGCTAGGCGTCGCCATACATCCAGATTACCCAAAAATTCCGTGTATTTATCTCAACTTTGTCGTACTGAAAAATAACAACGATACTAGCCAGGTAAGCGAATGGTGTTTCTCCATGGAAGGTGAAGAACAACGTTGGTTCCAGAACAAGATACTTCTCGAAGTAGAACAGCCTTTCAAGAATCACAACGCCGGTCATTTGATTTTTGATAAGGCCGGTTTGCTTTACATTCCCTGGGGCGACGGCGGAAGCCGGGAAGATCCTCATGGAAATGCACAAAATCTTCAAAGCTATCTCGGAAAAATCCTACGCATTAATCCCGAGGCCTATAACAATGAACTTGCCTACTCGATTCCAGAAGACAATCCCTTTGTAAACATTCCTGATATCCCTGATGAAATTTATGCTTATGGTTTACGTAATCCATGGAAACTTGCATTTGATCCCTTAGGACGCTTAATCGCAGCAGATGTTGGACAAGATAAATGGGAAGAAATTACCTTTATCAAAGCAGGTGGAAATCATGGCTGGAATGACATTGAAGCACTTCACTGCATGAAACCTGCTTGCAGCTCAAAAGACACAGTGATGCCTTTTATTGAATATGGGCATGATGTTGGTCGTTCAGTGACAGGCGGTTATGTCTACCTTTCTTCTGAAATCCCTGAACTGACTAACAAGTATATCTATGCAGATTTTGTGAGCGGCCAAATCTGGGCAGCAGAACTTCCTTCAGATAATCTTGTGATTCCTATTAATTCAAGTGACCAAGCCAGAAGCTATACCCATGTATATCAACTCGGGCAATGGCCCGTTCTGATTTCAAGCTTTGCCAGAGATAGAAGTGGCAAAATATATCTTGCTGATTTTGCACGAGGAACAATTTACAAAATCAGCAACCCGGAAAACAACCAGTAAAAATTTGAGGATCATGTATGACAGTACGCAGCGTTTTTATTCTTTTATCGGTTTCATTTTTGGCTCTGAGTGCATGTGAGGAAAAACGTGAAAGCCAGATTCATCCATATATGGCAAAAACCCAACCACGATTTTATATGAATGGTCAGATTGAGCATCTAAAGAAAGATAACAAAGTAGTGGAGCGAATTATTCTTATTGGTGATGCGGGCAATGTGAGCGAAGAACCCTTAACCCTCGATTTAATGAAAAATATTAGCAAGAGACTGAATTCCCTCGATACAAAAGAAACCATTGTTTTTCTCGGCGACAACATTTATCCAACAGGTTTTCAGGGAGAAGACCTTAAATGCGGTAATGATTCTACTGATGCAAAAAACCTGGAAGCCCAACTTTATATCAGTAAGACCACACTAAACCCTTCCTATTTTATTCCCGGGAATCACGACTGGGATTATCATGGCAAACCGGATATAAAACTTATTGAAAAACAGAAACGTTATCTGGAAATATGTGGCAGGGAATCAAAACTTGTTCCCGTTCTGGATAACAAACCATCCCTTGTTTCTGTACTTGATGAAACTCGCTACACCATGGTTTTCATGGATAGTCATGCCATCATGACTTCATCCACTGAATTACAACAGCAGGCTTATAAAATGCTTGAGGCTGTTTTCACACTTGCTGATGCAACAAAGCCGGTCATCATCGTCAGTCATCACCCCCTTGCCACTCATGGTCCTCATGGTGGTTGTTACCAGCAGGATTACTTTGGTCATTCCATTATTAATTTCTTCCGCAAACATGGTTTTTCCTGGGGACAAGACATCAACGCCAAGGAATACGCAGCATTCATTTCGCATATGAATGCAATCATTCCGGAAAAAAATCGCGTCATCCTCGCCTCAGGTCATGACCACGGGCTACAAGTGCTCAGCCTGGAAAAAGGGGCAGACTTCCAGATTGTGAGTGGTGGCGGTTCACATACTGACCCAGTATGTATAGGCGAAGATACATTGTTTGCTCAGGAAACCATGGGGCATGTGGAAATTGGATTTCGTGAACACGGAGAGATTACTGTTGAGGCTTTTGCTTACAGACCAGAATCAAAAGGTCTTGGTAAAGTCTATTTACAACGGATTTTCTAAACCCTCACGAATAAACCTCCTAAACAAAAAAGCCTCTCTCGAGGCTTTTTTCATATTCCTAATCTGTTTTTTCTGGCGAGCGTTTAAAAGTATCTACCAGCATCTTTATACCTTGCATGCTATAGACCTCACTAAAATTACTTTTTCCTTCTATCACTGGTGTTTTCACTGCCTTGGCGTAATGCTCCTTTCTGATTTGCTCATCATTCATCGTGCCAAACACCTTGTCCCAGAAATGATTACTTACACCATGGTACATTCGCGCATTACAGAAATGATGCGAAAGATGATGGGCTTTCAGTTTTTCCTCATAAGCATTCCTTGACTCCCTGAAATGAATACGCCAATGAACATGCTCGTAATAAATAAAGCCACATAAAGTACCTGCCATAACATAGGCTGAAGCCTGTTTACCAATAAGCAGTGAAAACAACCACCAGAGAATAGGCACAATCACCAGTGGCGCAAGTGGAGAGGTGAACACCCGCCGAGGATCTCTATGATGTTGCCAATGCATGGTAGATACAGGGGTTTTAAAGCGGTGAGAAAGAATGCCGTGGATAAGGTATTCAAGAAAAGACCACAAAAACAGACCTGAAATAAAACTGATTAGAAAAACAAACATGCTCACCCCAAAAAACAAAAACAGCGTTTAAGGTAGTCACAAGTCATCATCGAAACAAGGCTAAAAACTGACAAGGCACTAACGCACCCTAACAATCCCTTCCATTTCCATAAATTCTTCCACACTCACATTCCAATAATTCATTCCCTGAACATACTGAATAAAATAATCAACGAAGGCCATGACTTTTGTGGCTAACTGACGTCGACTTGGATAAACCAGAAAAAATTCCCTGCCTTCCATAGGATATTCGAGCAAGATTGGAATCAACTCTCCACTGCTAACATGCTGATGAACTAAGGGTAATGGCAACAAGGCAATACCTTGATGATTTAATGCCAGCGAAACAATCACACTCATGTCGTTGGCCAAGAAACGACTGCTAGTACTAATCACCTTATCTCGTTCCAGTATTAAGGGAATATTTGGATGCTTAATAACATTGTGCTGAGACAGCTCCTCTATCGTTTCAGGCTCTCCATGCTGTTTAAGATAAGCGGGCGTGGCACACAAGCACTGAACCGTTCTACCGATACATCGCGCTACTAAACTGGAGGGTTGCAATGGCCCAACACGAATAGCCACATCGACTTCTTCGTTAACAAGATCAATGACTCGATTATCAAGAAACAATTCAATGTTAATGTTGGGGTAATCTTTGAGAAACTGTTGGAAAACATCCAGGAAAAGTGGCGCTCCAAATGCCAAGGGTGCTGTCACTTTTAAGTGACCAGAAGGTTCGGATTGCTGCGATGCCAAACTCGCTTGTGCTGATTCCGCTTCTTCAACAATACGTTTGCAATGCTCAAGGTACATTTTCCCCACTTCTGTTAGCGTCATGCTTCTGGTGGTTCTGTTTATAAGCCTGGCATTCAAACGCTCTTCAAGCTGAGAAATGTGTCTGCTTATTGATGACTTGGGTATGGCAAGTTGTTTTGCCGCTTTCGTGAAACTGCCTTGCTCGGCCACCATGGCGAATAAGGCCATCTGGTTAAAATCCTGCTGCATCATAAGATTCAAGCCCATGTCTTTTGTTCCATATATAGAACATTAAGTTCAATTTATGGCAACTAGTTTGATTTTTAAAACAATAATAGAATCATGATTTCTCTAAAGCAAGCACACTCTTTATTCGAGGAGCCTAGACGAATGACCAGCTCACAATACACCCAGCTCTTATATAAAAACCGCTACATAATAGTTTTGTTTGCTTTACTGCTTGCCATGGCGGCGGCGGCTGGCGGAAAAAATATTACCTTCAGTTCTGACTATCGTGTTTTCTTCGACAAGAGCAATGAACAGATGGCCGCCTTCGAGCGCCTCCAGAACACTTATTCGAAATCTGACAATGTGCTCTTTGCCCTGCTTCCAAAAAGTAGAGATGCTTTTGATGTCAACACTATAAAAGCCGTTGGTCAGTTGACGGAAGCTGCCTGGCAATTACCTTACTCATCTCGTGTAGATTCAATCACCAATTACCAGCATACCAGCGCTACCGAAGACGACCTGATAGTCGAAAATTTGATTGAAAACCCAGATGAAGCAAACGAGTCACAAAGAGAATATGCAAAAGAGATTGCCTTATCTGAGCCCTTGCTGATTAAAAGACTGGTGTCTGAAAAAGCTGATGTGACAGCTGTTAACGTCACAGTACAAATGCCCACAGGTGATGAAAAAGCAGTGCGAATCTTGATGGAAAAATCGCGCGAACTTATCAGCATGATGGAAGAAGATTACCCCGACATTGAATTTGCATTAACTGGGCTTGCACCGCTGAGTAACGCATTCGCTGAATCGGCTGAAAGAGATATTACAACACTGATACCCATGATGTTTGTACTCATTATTCTGACGCTTGGCTTCCTCTTAAGATCATTCACTGCAACCTTGGTTGTCGTGTTGATAATTTTTATGTCCATCCTTACAGCAATGGGAATGTTTGGCTGGGCTGGGCGAGTGCTTTCACCTCCCACAACCGTTATTCCAACCATTGTGATGACCGTTGCCATAGCTGGCAGTATTCATATTCTCATTTCCTTTTTTAATGGACTCAAACTGGGCATGGATAAATTAGCTGCGATGGAACACAGCATGAAACTCAACTTTAAAGCGGTATTCATCACCAGCGTGACAACCATGTTTGGCTTTTTAAGCATGAACTTCAGTGAAGTACCACCTTTAAGAGAAACAGGAACCACCGTTTCGATCGGTGTTATAGCTGCATTTATTTTTTCTGTTACTTTTCTTCCTGCCTTAATGCTCATCCTTCCAATTAAAGCAAAAACCATAGATTCCGAAAAAGCTAGCTTAATGGCGCGTTATGCAGATTTTATTATTCGAAATCATTTAAGTTTATTTATTGCTTCAATAGTGCTTGCCATTGCTCTGATTGCAGCTATTCCTTTAAACAAAATTAACGATGAATTTATTGGATATTTTGATACCAGTACACAGTTCAGAAAAGATACCGATCTCGTTGCACAACGTTTAAGTGGTATTTATACCATCGAGTTTTCTCTGCAAAGCAAGGATAGCGATGGTATTAGCGAACCGGATTTTATTCGTGATCTTGATAACTTCTCCGGGTGGTTGAAAGGTTTTGAAGAAGTAGAAAACGTTTTCACACTAAGCGACATCTTTAAACGCTTGAACAAGAATTTACATGGAGACGATGCAAGCTGGCATCGGATACCAGACAGTAAAGAGCTGGCCGCACAATACCTTTTGCTTTATGAAATGTCGCTTCCTTACGGCCTTGACCTTAATGATCAAATCAACGTTGATAAATCTGCAGTTCGAGTCGTTGTCACCTTGAAAAACATTTCTTCATTTAGAACATTGGAAATTGAAAAAGCTGCGCAAGACTGGTTAGCAGAAAATACTGGTTTTGATGCCGTATACGATTCCAGCCCTAACATCATGTTTTCTCACATTGGTGCCCGGAATGTACGTTCAATCATTGAAGGTTCATTGCTGGCTCTTATAGGAATTTCCTTACTAATGATTGGTGTATTGAGGTCACTTAAACTTGGCTTGATTAGTCTGATACCTAATCTTTTACCTGCAGCAATGGCCTTCGGTCTTTGGGGCATCTTTTACGGAAATCTTGGCTTATCAGTTACAAGCGCCATTGGAATGACTTTAGGTATCGTTGTTGACGATACCGTTCACTTTCTTGTGAAATACCGTATTGCAAGACTGGAAAAACAAATGAGCCCTCAAGATGCTGTCCGGTATGCATTCACTCATGTTGGGATGGCATTGTTTGTCACCACCTTTGTGTTAGTATCTGGTTTCATGATTCTAGCTAGCTCAAGCTTCCTGATGAATGCCCAACAGGGTGTCTTTACTGCTATGACTTTGGGTATCGCTTTAATTCTGGATTTTGTCTTTTTACCTTCTTTGCTTTTACTCAGTGAGGAGAGAAAACATGAAAAACAACAGGCTCTATAAATTAAGTTTCACATTCTCAATACTGATTGGTTTATTGGGATTTTCACACCTCTCACAGGCTCTCATGCTTGAAGGCACTGACGAAGAAAAGGGTCTTGCCATTGCCAAGGCCTCTAAAGCTAAAGGTGAAGGCTGGGGCGATAGCACCGGAAAAATGAAAATGATCCTGAGAAATGCTCAGGGCGAAACAACAACAAGGGAACTCAGGATACTTTCTTTGGAAATGAAAGATGATGGCGACCGCAGCCTCTCTATCTTTGATACGCCTGCCGATATCAGAAACACTAAAATGCTAACCTACGCGCACAACAACGCTGCTGACGAGCAATGGCTTTACCTGCCGGCTTTAAAACGTGTTAAACGTATTTCTTCAAATAGTAAATCAGGGCCATTCATGGGTAGCGAATTTGCTTATGAAGATTTAACGTCATTTGAAATTGAAAAGTTTAAATATAAATATCTAGGCGATGACAATTCTGCCAAATCACACAATCTGGATTGTTACAAAATTCAAGCTATTCCGAATGATGAATACTCAGGTTATAGCAAACAAATTATCTGGATGGACAAAGCAGAACTCCGACCTATTCATATTGAGTATTATGATAAAAAAGGTGAACTTCTAAAAACTCAGGATTTTGACCAGTACAAGCTTTACCTGAACAAGTTCTGGAGAGCCATGGTTTCAGTCATGACCAACGTACAGACCAAAAAATCCACTGTGCTTGAGTGGAGTGATCTTGAATTCAACAAAGGTCTAAGCGAAGCAGACTTTCACCAAAACGTTCTCAAGCGTGTCATGTAACGATTTATTTCACCCTTCCCTGTTAAATTAGGGAAGGGTTCCTCCTTCATGCAAAAGAGCGACACAACTTAGTTTGTTTTGCTAAACTGCTGATTATCACTCAAGCAAATACTCACGCATGAAAGCCTGGTCAACCCTCAAGAACCATCATCTCGAACAACTTATTTTCAGAAATCGCATTCAATTTTCTTTTGCGGTTATTGGTCTTTTAAGTGTTATTTTGCTCTCACGATTATTCTATCTACAGGTCATTGAATACAAACGTTATCAAACTGCTTCAGATGAAAACCGAATTCAGGTAATTCCCCTACCACCGATACGCGGTCTCATTCTTGACCGTAATGGTTTGCTGCTAGCAGATAACAAACCGAATTTTGCACTCACCATCATCGCTGAAAAAAGTAAAAATCTTGAATTAAGCTTACAGATGCTTGCCAATCTGATTCCTATTCAGGAAGAGCAGATTGAAGACTTCAAGGAAAAAGTAAATCAGCGCCGCAGACCTTTTGAACCGATTCTTCTTCGTTCAAAACTTACCGAAGAAGAAATTGCGATTCTTGCTGCTAACAGGCATCAGTTTCCTGAAGTGGAAATCGAAGGCGAACTGATTAGAAACTATCCTTACGGAGAAATATTTGCTCACTCCATTGGGTACGTTGGTCGCTTGAACGAACAGGAGCTTAGAAACCTGGAAGACCCTGGAAACTATAAAGGTTCAAATTATATTGGAAAGACAGGGCTGGAAAAATTCTATGAGAGCACACTTCATGGAACAACGGGTCTACAGAAAATTGAAACCGATGCGCACGGAAAAGTACTGAGGATTCTGGATGAAAACCTTCCAACACCTGGTAACAACCTTCATCTGCATCTCGATTTTGAATTACAGAAACTAGCAGGCGATTTGTTAGGTCAGCGGCGTGGTGCTGTCGTTGCTATCGAGCCTAAAACAGGAGGCGTATTGGCTTTTGTTAGCGGCCCTGCTTTCGACCCCAACCTGTTTGTTACAGGAATTAGCCAGAAAGACTACAGCGCTTTGCGTGATTCCCCCGATGAACCTCTTTTTAATAGAACCATACAAGGTCGCTATGCACCGGGTTCCACCATCAAGCCCATCGTTGGCCTTGCAGGTCTGGAGTATAAAAAAACCTACTGGTGGAAAAGTATTTATGATCCCGGCTGGTTCAAACTGGAAAATGATGATCGCCTGTACAGAGACTGGAAACGGGAAGGACACGGTAAAGTCAATCTGGAAAAAGCGGTTTACCAAAGTTGCGATACTTATTTTTATGAATTAGCACTATCTCTTGGCATTGATAATATTCATAAATTCATGAATCCCTTTGGCTTCGGTCACAAAACTGGAATTGATATTGGGCCAGAATCCAGTGGCATCTTACCTTCCAGGGAGTGGAAGAAAAAAACACGAGGCACTTTCTGGTATCCAGGTGAAACACTCATCTCTGGCATAGGTCAAGGTGATATGTTGGCGACACCACTTCAGCTTGCATTAGCCACGTCCATTTTGGCAAACAAAGGTATTATTGTTGCGCCTAGACTTGTTCAAAGTATTGAAAACAGTGCACACGAAAGACTGTCCCCTGAACAAAGAAGTCTGGGAAGCATTCAGTTAACTGATGAAAACAACTGGAATAAAATGTTTGAAGCCATGCGCAAAGTCATGCACGACTATCGTGGTACTGCCTTTGGTAGCGGTCGAGGCGCAAAATATAATATTGCAGGTAAAACTGGAACGGCGCAGGTAATCAGCATTGCTCAAGGTGAAGAATATGATGCAGACGAGATTGCCTTACGTCACCGCGACCACAGTCTGTTTATTGGTTTTGCGCCCATTGAAGAGCCTAGAATCGCGATAGCCGTTATTATTGAGAATGGCGGTGGCGGAAGTTCTGCCGCTGCACCACTTGCAAGAAAACTACTCGATAACTATTTACTCAGAAAAAGTAATACGCCTTAATAAAGAGCATACATTTTGCCTAATAGAGATTTTGAAAGACAGATATCAGGTTTAGAAAACAGTTCGAACAGAACGTTTTCGCTTATTCGTGCCATGCGTATTGATTTGGCTTTGTTCCTGCTATTACTTGCGTTGACATGCTTTGGTTTGATTGTACTTTACAGCGCTGCTGACCAGAACATGTCTACTCTATTCTCCCAAATACGTAAATTTGCAATTTCCTATGCAGCCATGCTGATTATTGCTCAAATTCCTCCACGCTTTTATCAACGGCTTTCTCCTCTTTTTTATTTCACTAGCCTCTGCTTTCTGATTGCAGTACTTGTATTAGGTACAGAATCTAAAGGTGCGCAACGCTGGATTATGATTCCTGGATTACCACGTTTCCAGCCGTCTGAATTCATGAAACTGTTTATGCCCATGATGATTGCCTGGTATCTGGCTGAACGTGTACTACCACCTAATAAGAAATATATTTTTGCAACCCTTGCCATGATTTTCATTCCTACTTTGTTGATTGCAAAACAGCCTGACCTTGGAACATCCATCCTTATTGCTTCTTCTGGATTATTTGTACTATTTCTTTCAGGTATAAATCTTCGCTTTATTTTTTCCTCCATCTTTCTCGCCTTAGCAGCAGCTCCTCTCTTATGGATAAACATGCATGATTATCAGAAGCTACGGGTTCTCACCCTACTCAACCCTGAGAGAGACCCTCATGGTGCAGGCTGGAATATCATTCAATCAAAAACCGCCATTGGATCAGGCGGATTCACGGGAAAAGGCTGGCTTGAGGGCACACAATCTCAACTGGATTTTCTACCTGAAAGTACTACGGATTTTATTATTGCAGTGCTTGCTGAAGAATTTGGTTGGCTTGGTGTTTTTTTCCTTTTATTGCTTTATCTCGGTGTTGTTGCTCGAGGCGTTCAGATTAGTATTGAAGCGCAAAACGCTTACAATCGTTTGTTAGCAGGTAGTATCACCTTAACTTTTTTTGTTTATGTTTTTGTCAATATTGGTATGGTTAGTGGTATATTGCCGGTGGTTGGTGTTCCCTTGCCATTGGTAAGTGTTGGCGGCACATCAATGTTAAGTCTTTTCGTTGGTTTTGGAATTCTAATGTCAATTCAGGGCCATAAAAGCTGGCTATCACATTAATTCTCAAATAATAATTTTATTCAAAGTAGATTATGCGCTTTCTCTTTAGATTCCTGACAGTATATTTACTCTTCTTTCTTTCATCTTCCAGTAATGCAGAAGATGAAAACTCCTACCTACAAAGGCCTGAATTACAGCAACTTATTAACAAAGTATCTGACAAGCCCGGTCTCTCAAAAGAAAGGCTCGAAAAACTATTCAGTACTGTCAAAAGACAGGACAGCATACTCGAAGCCATCGCAAGACCTGCTGAAAAAACAAAAACGTGGGCTGAATACCGACCTATCTTTGTTAATCAGCAACGCATTAATGGTGGTATCGAATTCTGGAAACAGCATCGTGACACGCTTACAAGAGCTGAAAAAGAATTCGGAGTTGCGCCAGAAATCGTTGTTGCCATCATTGGTGTCGAAACACGCTATGGTCAACACAAGGGTAAATACCGTGTTCTGGATGCCTTATCTACGCTAGCGTTTGACTATCCTCCAAGAAGTCCTTTTTTCTATAAGGAGCTCGAGGAATATCTCTTGCTAGAGGATTATGCAGGCATCGATATTGAAAACACCCTTGGGTCTTATGCAGGCGCAATGGGTTATGGTCAATTTATTTCTTCAAGCTATCACAACTATGCCGTAGATTTTGATGGCGATGGAAAAATCGATCTCATCAACAATCCCGTCGATGCTATTGGAAGTGTTGCCAACTATTTTGCAAAACACGGTTGGATAAAAAATGAGCCCGTTGCCAGTCGTGCTTATATCGATGACAACATTGCAGATAAAGAAGAACTAGCCTCTTTGATAAACCCTAAAGAAATGAAACCTGAATTGAAAGTAAAGCATTTTTCAAAAGCAGGGCTCATAAGTCAGGACAGGCTTCACGGAAAAGAGAAAGTCACTGCCTATCAACTCAATGGTCAACAAGGAGAAGAATACTGGCTGTGTACTAACAACTTTTACGTCATCACTCGCTATAACCATAGCCGTCTATACGCCATGTCTGTTTATCAACTTGGTGAAATGATTAAAATACAAATGGACTTTGGCCCCATACAATAAATATGAATCCAAAGTTAGCAGCTTCAAATTCCATTTTTCGCCTCTCCTGCATTCTATTTCTCTGTATTTTCACGCTAAATTTTTGCCAGAATTTCAATCTCAATATTCACTTTGAACAGGAAGATGGTGGGCCTGATGGTGATATTGATCTGAGTGGCGTAAAGGAAGCCATACCACAAGAGGAAGAATGGGCGCGCTACGGAAATCAAAGCCCTTATTACGTTCTCGGAAAAACCTATGAAGTGCTAGATACCAATGCCAACTTTTCACAATATGGCATTGCTTCCTGGTACGGAACCAAATTTCATGGGGAACTAACCTCAACGCGCGAAGCCTATGACATGTACGCCATGACGGCGGCACACAAAACGCTGCCACTTCCGAGTTATGTCAGAGTGACCAATCTCGATAATAATCGACAGATTATCGTGCGCGTAAATGATCGCGGACCATTTGTTGATGGACGCATTATCGATCTTTCCTATGCAGCTGCACATAAGCTGGATATGCATGAGCAAGGCACAGCTCGCGTGTTCATTGAAACGCTTCCTCCCTTCATTACCCGACCTGACGCTGGAGCAACAAGCCAAAGCAAAACCGTCGTCAATGAAAAGGACTTCCCCGCTAATAAAAAGAATTATTTACAGATAGGTGTCTTCACAAATCCTGAAACAGCGGAGGCCTTGAAACTATCATTATCCTTAGTTATTGATATTCCAGTGTTTATTAAAAAAGATAAACTCGACAATAAGGTAATTTATAAAGTCCGTATTGGCCCCCTGCCCAGCTTTGAAGAACTACTGCGAACACAAACGCTTCTAGTTGAAAATAATTTTCCCGATTTCTACCTGATTAGTGAATAAGACGGAATTTTCACCGTCCTGGCATTTGATTTACTCCTCAGATTTAGCAGAATCTCATGTCCATGCTAGAATCCTGCGCTTCAGGTCTAAATTCTGCACTAGCTAATACGTATTAACTAAAGGACTCATTATGATTTTAGAACGCCATTCTATGCTTACTTTTCTAAGCAGCATCATTCTCTTTTTCAGCCTTCATACAAACGCCGCAGTATTAATACCAGATCCCCCAAAAATCGATGCCACTGCCTATGTGCTGATGGATGCAAAAACTGGCGAAATCATTACGTCTTATAACGCTGATGAAAAAATGCCTCCCGCTAGCCTCACTAAAATGATGACCAGTTACATCGTCACAGAGGAAATTCGCAAGGGAAATATTTCTGATAGTGACACTGTTCAAATCAGCATTAAGGCATGGAAAGCTGAAGGCTCTCGCATGTTCATTAAGGAAGGCACTTCCGTTTCTGTTCTTGATTTGCTTAAGGGTGTCATCATCCAGTCAGGAAATGATGCAAGCATTGCGCTTGCTGAATATGTTGCAGGTGATGAAAACTCCTTTGCTGATCTCATGAATCGCTATGCGCTGGAGTTAGGTCTCGAAAATACCCACTACATGAACGCAACCGGTTTACCCGACCCCGATCATTACACAACGGCAAAAGACCTTGCCAAACTAGGTAGAGCCACCGTTTATAATCATCCCAAGTATTACCGAATCTACTCTCAGAAATCTTTTACTTACAACAATATCAAACAGGCAAACCGGAATAGTCTTATTTTTGGCGACATCCCTGTCGATGGCATTAAAACCGGTCATACTGAAGAAGCGGGTTATTGCCTGGTGGCTTCTGCTGAAGAAAATAACACGCGATTAATCAGCGTCGTTCTTGGAACCAATAGTGATCGTGCGCGCGCGAGTGAAAGCAAGAAATTACTCACTTATGGTTTTCGTTTTTACGAAACAGCTGAACTTTACAAAACTGGCGATGTAGTAGATGAACAAAGACTCTGGATGGGACAGAACGACAGCATTCAACTTGGTGTAAGCAATGATCTATTGCTAACCATTCCCAAAGGCAGCAAGAAAGACCTGAGCGCAAACATTGATGTCAACACCTACATCAAGGCGCCAATTACTAAAGGACAAAAACTGGGAACACTTAAGATTAGTCTGGAAGGAAGAGTGATTGCTCAAGAAGAACTGGTAGCGCTGAACGACGAAGAAAAGGGTGGTTTATTCAAGCAGCTAATCGATTTTATAAAGATTTTTTTCAACAGTCTTTTCTAAAAAATATTTTTCAAACCTGAATAAAAAAGCCCAGTTAACTGGGCTTTTTTATATCTACTAAAACTTTATGTGTTTACTGAATAGCAGCTTCTGATTCAACACCTTCTATCACTTCTTCCTGAACAACATGGAACTCAACCCTTCGGTTCGCTGCTTTACCTTCCTTGGTTGTATTATCTGCAATTGGGTGCGTTTCTCCCATGCCTACTGCTGTAATAGAGCTTTCATTTACACCCTGCCCGATTAAGTAATTCCTCACTGCTTCTGCACGGCGCTGGGATAATTTCTGATTGAATGCTTCCGTACCATCACTATCGGTATGTGCCCTCACTTCAACTTTAACGGTATCATTCAACATCATTATTCGGGCCGTTTCCTGTAATACATCCAATGAAGTATCAGTGAGTTTTTCTGAAGCTTTTTCAAAATTGATGCCTTTAAAATCAAGCTGCTTGAAAGCCTGTTCAACCACTTTTTCCTTGGGCAGTTCACAACCTGTCTCGTCAACCACTACACCTTCGAGAGTTCCGGGGCATTGATCCTGCTCATCAAATACACCATCCATATCAGAATCTTTTGGCTCTTCAACAGGCGGAGGTAACTCCTTAAGTGGCTTGAATTTATATTGAACTCCAATACTTAATGCACTTGCATCACTGCTTAACAAATCAAGATCTGCACGCCATTGCCAGTTATCCTTAATATCATTTTCAACACCTAAACCAAGCATGATATGCAAAGTATTATCGACATCATAAGGAACACCACCTGAAGAGCCGAGACCTAGCCTTGCCAAACCACCTTTTAAAAACCAGTCGTAGGGCAATTCAAAGGGAATCACACTTTTATCAAAAAAATAATTCGCCTCAAGCACCTGCGCCGTATAGGAAACAGCACCTACTTCATTGCCAGGTGGAATCGATATGGAAATACCTGCTTCACCAAGGTCTGCATAGACGAATTCAAAGCCCCATTCCTCCGAGTAACGATAGCCGCCCTGCAACCTGAAACCCATATCCTTGTCATCGCTTACATAATATAAACTTGAACCACTTTCTTCTGGTTCAATGAAAGTAAAAGACAAGCCGCCTCCACCATAGTAATAAGGTTCAAAGCCTTGAGCAGCCTCATCACTAAAACCACTTAGAGAATAAAGACCCGTTAACAAAACTGACGTAATTACACTAAGTTTCTTAAATTGCATGACTTTTTTTTGCATGAAAATTTCCCTTCAATAAAAACGACAGATTAATGACGAATATAGGTGCGCAGATTGAAACGTTTGAGACTTACAAAAGTTATCAGCAACATAATGTACAAATAAGAAAGCGATCCAAATACGCCAGTTCCTGTTTTGAGACCCTTATCTTTTACAAACATGGCATTTGGACCACCGTAAGTGACCTCGTCAAAATCCGTGAATCCATCATTATCACTATCAAAATCAGCTTCACGATAATTTGGAATACCGTCGTTATCTGAATCCAGAACAGCTGCTATACGATCTGGATTAGCCGCGTCAAAAACATCTGAAACAAGGTTGTTATCACTGTCTGTGAAATCATCTACCATGCCGTCATTATTGATATCAAGATTTCCATTTCCATTTGCGAAAATATCAAACACACCATCATTATTGGAATCAGTATCACGGAAGTCAGGCGTGCTATCACCATCTGTATCACCAAACCCTTCCGTTACATCCAGGATTCCATCGTTATCGGAATCCGCATCGACAAAATCGTAAAGACCGTCGCCATCGCTATCGACAAGCGCACCGCCAACGCCTAATTCACCAAATGTATATATTCCATCGTTATCATCATCATTATCATTGGCATCAATAACACCATCACCATCTGTATCTTTAGGACTTGCAACACTACCTACTTCCAGATCATCAGTTACGCCGTCTCCATCACTGTCAGAATCATTTGGATTAGTGCCAATTGTGATTTCATCTGCATCAGTAATGCCATCACCATCACTATCTTTTGCGAAGACAATGGAAAATTGCGTGGCAGCACTGTTGTTATTACCTGCAGTATCAACTGCTACTGAAGCATTAATATCAACTGTAACAGTGCCATCAACCGAGACATCAAGATTAAAACTGAACTGACCATTGCCATCATCACTGAAACTTGCACCATTTAAGGCAGCACCGGAAATCTGAAGATCGCTTCCATCAAAACCAGAAACAGTTTCGCCAAAATCAACTGTCACAGGAATGCTGGTTGCATTCGTTGGAGATGTTTCTATTGAAGCAATCACAGGACTTGGTACAACTGTCTCTTTATCAGCCTGCTGTTGAGTTGCATTTCCGGTATTACTAGCTGCATCCGTCTGGCTGGCATTAACGGTAACGGCATTAGTACCATCACTTAAACCACTGACATCGAAATTAGTACTCCACAATCCACCAATACATGGCACGCCTAGTTGTGTTCCTACGCTGGTAACGGTGACACTTACAGCACCATCGCCGGTGCTACAGGACCCGCTCACAGGATAAGTCGATGCGTTACCGCTGTTAGCTGTATTTAAGCTATCGATAGTCACTGTTGGCGCTGTGTTATCCAGAGTGAATGATGCTGTTCCGCTTGTATCACTATTGCCTACGCCATCAGTAATGGTGATTGTTGCATCACCACTGACTTTGCCCATCCCTGTGCCCGCTGTTCCCGAACAAGTCACTGCGTTACCACTCTCAGCTCCACAGCTATAACCAAGGATCACAACCGTCGCGCCAGTTTCTACACCAGTACAACTAGCAGTCAGGCTAGTATCATCATTTGCAGGATTTGGACTCACCGTACAGGTAGGCGCTGCAGGCGCTACATTGTCGAGAGTAAATGCCGCGGTACTGGTCGCGCTGTTAGTAGCTGCATCATAGGTTGTGGCTGTTGCATCACCACTCACTTCACCACCACCAGTACCAGAAGTTGCTGTACAGCTCACTTCGTTACCGCTTTCTGCACCACAGGTATAATTTGGAATGGACACGCTACCACCAGTCTCTACACCGGTACAGGTCGCAGTAAGTGCAACACCTGCTTTGGCAAGGTTCGGACTCACCGTACACGTCGCTGCGCTTGGAGCAACATTATCCAAAGTGAAAGATGCAGTTGCCGTAGTATCTGAATTACCCGCCGTATCCGTAATGGTAATCGTCGCATTACCACTGACTTCGCCACCGCCTGTACCTGCTGTTGCTGTACACGTCACCGCGTTTCCACTTTCAGCACCACAGGTATAACCCGGAATCGAAACCGTTGCGCCTGTTTCTACACCGGTACAGCTTGCGGTTAAGGCAGTGCTGTTGTTCGCAGGATTTGGACTGACTGTACAAGTAGGTGCGCTTGGTGCTGTGTTGTCCAAAGTGAAAGATGCTGTTGCGCTAGCGTCACTATTACCAGCAGCATCGGTAATGGTTACCGTTGCATCACCACTCACTTCACCACCACCGGTACCAGCAGTTGCGGTACAAGTCACCGCGTTACCGCTTTCTGCACCACAGGTATAACCCGGAATTGAAACCGTTGCGCCCGTTTCCACGCCGGTACAGCTTGCCGTTAAAGCGGAACTGTTATTCGCCGGATTCGGACTGACTGTACAAGTAGGTGCACTGGGTGCCGTGTTATCCAGGGTGAATGAAGCTGTACTGGTAGCACTGTTAGCAGCTGCATCATAGGTGGTAGCAGTAGCATCACCACCCACTTCGCCACCACCTGTCCCGGCAGTTGCTGTACAAGTCACTTCGTTTCCACTTTCAGCACCACAAGTGTAATTTGGAATGGACACACTGCCGCCAGTTTCAACACCAGTACAGGTCGCGGTTAAAGCGGTGCTGTTATTCGCAGGGTTGGGACTCACCGTACAGTTTGCTGCACTAGGCGCAACATTGTCCAAGGTAAAAGATGCCGTTGCTGTGGCATCACTATTACCAGCCATATCGGTAATAGTAACCGTGGCATCACCACCCACTTCACCACCACCGGTACCAGCCGTTGCTGTACAAGTGATTTCGTTTCCGCTTTCAAGTCCACAGGTATAATCGGGAATTGAAATCGTTGCGTCAGTCTCGACGCCGGTGCAGGTTGCGGTTAATGCAGTGCTGTTGTTCGCCGGATTTGGACTGACTGTACAAGTGGGTGCACTGGGTGCTGTGTTATCCAAAGTGAAGGATGCTGTTGCGGTAGCATCACTATTGCCGACAGTATCGGTAATGGTGACTGTGGCATTGCCACTGACTTCGCCACCGCCAGTACCAGCAGTTCCTGTACAAGTCACTGCGTTTCCGCTTTCAGCACCACAGCTATAATTCGTGATTGAAACCGTTGCCCCCGTTTCAACACCGGTACAACTTGCCGTTAAGGCAGTGCTATCCTGAGCCGGATTCGGGCTCACCGTACAAGTAGGTGGCGTGGGTGCAGTAGCATCCTTGTCAGCAGTTTGCTGGGCGGCACTACCAATATTTCCAGCCGGATCAGTCTGGTTAGCGTCCACGATAACCACAGCACTACCATCAGACAGGCTGCTCACATCGAAAGTGATACTCCACGCATCCGCTGTACAAGAGACGTATTGTGTTTCCACACTGGAAACTGTTACTCGAACATCCCCTTCAACTGTCTCGCAAGTTCCGCTAACCGAATAAGTGCCTTCATTCGCTGAGGTTACATTACTAAGCGCATCAATACTTACCAAAGGTAGTGTGTTATCCAGCACCCAATCCCTTTCATCGGTACCCGTAGGTAAACCGTTAATAAGTGCTGTACCCACAGTATTCTTTAGATTATGACCACCAGCCAAGCCAAGGCTGACTGTTCCATCCAGACTTGCCAGATTGCCCCCAGAAACTGTCACATCATAAACGCTGGTCGCCGTTTGTTCTGTTACACCAATCGAGGTACCGGTTGCACCCGATACGCTAAAATCAGAGCTATCGACATTCTGCATGTTGGTGGAAAAAGTTACACGCCAGGTCAAACTGTCTGCATTGGTAGGGCTTGAATTTGGTGACAGATAAAGCGCAGTCGCAATACGCGGATTGGTATCAGCTTGCACATCAACTGTTAAATCCTGTGAATCTGTTCCTCCATTACCGTCACTGACAGTCACTGTCACGCTATAGGTTCCAATAACTGACAAAGCAGAAAAAGTCAGGACCCCAGTGCCCGAATCAATTGTGAAAAGACCCGCATCTGTTCCACTCTTTGAATAAGTCAGGGTATCACCGTTGCCATCGGTTGCATTGACGTCGGTAACAGCTGTCTCGGTTTCAACTACAACGACAGTTGCTGTGTCACCACCACCATTTGAAGTAATTACCGGGAAAACATTGGTACCGGAAACGGGTGGAGAAAATGCGCCATGGTCAGTGTAGGGAACACTGTAATCTCCGGTTCCATCGTAACCCGCGGTATCATTATTAAAGGTATTAATCTGGTTTGATGACGAAAGGGTAAAAGCAATAGGCGTAGCTGGCGTAATATTCAATGTTGAAATTAAAGGTCCAGTATCACCACCTGCTCCATCATTAACGTTACGGGTATTCTGGTTCAACTCATCAATAAAGGTCTGCCACGACAGCCTGAAACTGATAAAACGGTCAACCTTACCCAACCCATCAATATCATCCGTACCATCGGGGCTCAGGTCTGAATCGGTTGTTCCATCCACAGGCAGGAAAGTCATTTCCGTTGTGTTCTGGGTTAAGGTAACCAGCTCAACAGGATTGTCACCATTGGCTGTCGCAGGTGAGGTATTGGCAGCGCCACCGGCATCCAACAAGGTGATAGCACCAGCAAAACCGGAACCAGAAATTTCCTTAGCATTTCCGTTGACGACCAGGAAGGAGTCCAGGTCACCATCAAGGTCAAGGTCCATACCAATCCAGATATAACCGCCCAAGGCATCCTCGTTTTCACAGCACGCACCTGACACCCTGATCCGAAAAGCAATGGAGTCATCTGCTACATCAGCTGGGTCAGTACCCGGTGTGCCACCATCATCGTATATACGGAACAAGGTGCCTTGAATATCGTTTCCCAGAATTTCGATGCTGTCATCATTGAGGGAACTATCTATACCGGAATCAAAATTGCTTCCCTTGAGGATGGTTTGCCAATCAGCGGTTGAACCCGAAATATCGATTGCCGCTAAAAGGTTCCCTGAAAACAAACCCGCAAACAGACCGAACAACAGAGCAATGCTTTTAACACTTGTGAATTTTTGATAGATATTCAAAGGGCTTCTCCATAAACGAAAGATGACTACGCCTACAACGGCAAAAAACAGGCGGGGAAAAATAGGTCGCGTATTCTATCTGAAAACAGACATAAGAATCGAGCACTTTAGCGCAAATAGCCTTGCAGGCTGGCGAAGTGTATTCTAGGTACTGTGACTAACACTTAGTTAATTTATATCAAGAGTCCATACGATGAATGACCTAGAAAATGAAAATGTATGGCAATTTCCCTGCATCCTTCCTATCAAGATTATGGGGCCAGCCAGAAAAAGTCTCCTGCCTCTCTCCATCGAAATCATCCAGAAACATATTCCTGGTTTCTTAGGAGAAAATATCCGTTCGACGGAAAGTAGAACTGGCAAATATCTTTCCCTGACAATCCACGTAGAATTCGAGAACAAGGCTCAGGTTGATGCACTATTTGCAGAGCTTGCCCACCACCAACAGCACGGCGATGACATCAGCTTCGTTATCTGAAAACACCCCCAAAATGAAACAGTTAAATATCAAGCATCTGGGAAAACAGGATTATCTTGGCTCTTGGCAAGCGATGATCCAGTTCACCAATAATCGCGACAAAGACACTGAAGACGAACTCTGGATTGTTGAACACCCCCCTGTTTTCACCTTGGGACAAGCTGGGAAAAAAACACACATCCTCGATGCCCATGACATTGAAATTGTAGAAAGTGACCGAGGTGGGCAAGTCACTTACCACGGCCCGGGTCAAATTGTTGTTTACCTTCTCATTGATATAAAACGATTAGGTAAAGGGGCAAGACAACTTGTTAGCATTATTGAAGAAAGTATTATTGCCTCCTTAAACGAAATCAACATTCCTGCTTTTGCAAAAAAAGAAGCGCCTGGCGTTTATGTATTAAAAAAAGATTTACCTGAAACAAGCGCGGCACTTTCAAATGATGCTAAGATTGCCGCTCTGGGTTTACGCATTCGAAAGGGCTGCAGTTATCACGGCCTAAGCCTTAACTTTGACATGGACCTAACGCCTTTTTCCTACATCAATCCTTGCGGCTATGAAGGTCAGGCAGTATGTCAGGTAAAAAACTTCGAGCGAAACATCACAAAAGAAGAACTTGTTGATAACCTTGTTGAACAACTCAGCAAACGATTAAACGCTGACTGAAACATTCACTCATAAAACATATGACCAAACAACTTGATAAAAACCAGAAACGTGAATTTGTTGAACGCGGCATAAAACTTCGTGGCGCTGACAAACTAAAACGTATTCCCATCAAGGTTGAACCTAGCGAAACAGTACTCAGAAAACCAGAATGGATTCGTATTCGCATTCCCTCTTCATCTAAAGAAGTGAATCGGATAAAAAACCTACTACGTGAACAGAAATTACATACGGTTTGTGAAGAAGCTTCCTGCCCAAACCTGAATGAATGTTTTAATGGCGGCACTGCAACCTTCATGATTATGGGTGACATCTGTACACGACGCTGTCCTTTTTGCGATGTTGCCCATGGCAGACCAAAACCTCTGGATGAAAACGAACCACAACATCTTGCTGAATCCGTAAAAGTGATGGGATTAAAATATGTAGTGGTCACATCTGTAGATAGAGACGACCTCGAAGACAGCGGTGCACAACATTTTGCGAATTGCATTCAGGCCATTCGCGAGCAATCACCCAAGACACAAATAGAAGTGCTCACGCCGGATTTTCGTGGTCGCATGGACATAGCGGTAAACATTCTGGCACTTACGCCACCTGATGTTTTTAATCACAATCTCGAAACCGTTCCCCGCTTGTATAAAGAAGCAAGGCCAGGAGCCGACTATCAATACTCACTTGATTTACTGAAAAATTTCAAGGAACAGTGCGGAACCGTTCCCACCAAATCCGGTCTGATGCTGGGTCTTGGTGAAGAAATTCCGGAAGTGGAAGCCGTGATGGAAGATTTAAGGAAACACAAAGTGGATATGCTCACGCTTGGTCAGTACTTACAGCCTAGTCGCGATCATCTTGCTGTAAAAGCCTACATTCATCCTGACGAATTTGATCGGCTAGCAGTCGTTGGGAAAAAGATGGGCTTTATCCATGTAGCTAGTGGTCCGATGGTGAGATCTTCCTATCACGCAGACAAACAATTCGAAGGAGAAAATTTTTGAGTTTGCTTATACTTTGTTGAGTGCTACTTCGCTTTGCTCATTTATTGCATATAAATTCCGC